>JAQUDY010000025.1 GCA_028685445.1 Bacilli bacterium | reverse complement strand
TAGTATCTTACTTATTGTGTTAGGTTTTTCTATTTATTATATTTATAAACCTGTTAAATTTATTGCTCTTTATGGTGATAAGTTTCAAGTTATAGAAAAAAGTTTAACAATAATTGAAGAGAATATGGAAGAAGTAACTACAGATAATAATTGGAATAATCTTAAAAGTTTAACTAAAGCAGAAGAATCAGCAGAAGCAGGATATAATATGCTCATCCAGGATATTAAAGATTGTTATCTTCAGTTTAAAGATATGGATAAAAAAACATCTAATTTAAAAATACTTGATTATAAAGAAAAGAGAACTATTTCTAATAAAGATTATAAGTATTTTCTTGATAATAATTCTTGTATAGAAAGTCTTGATAAGTATAAGTCTTTTACTTTTAGTTCTGATAGCAGTTTAAATTCTAAGCTTCAATCTCAAATTGGTCTTATTATGAGCACTGAAAAGCTTGATCATAATTTAGAAAAATTTAATGAAATTTTAGTTAAAGAATCTAACATTATTCATAGTGTTGCTAATTTAACTTCATGGTTAAAAATAGAATATAATACATATAAATAAACCTTTGTTTGAGGTTTATTTTTTATTTTTAACATGTTATAATTAGTCAAGGTGGTAGTAGATATGGCTAGTTTAATTCGTATTAATAAAAATAAAAAATTAGAGGCTAGTAAGACTGTTTATAATCATTTAAGTCCTGATTATATTTATATACCATATAAGAAAGATGATGTATTATATTTTAAAACAAATGATAGTGTTTTAAAAGATGATATTGTTATCTCTAATGATAAAAATAATATTTATAGTTCTGTTTCTGGTAAAGTTTTAGGAATGACTAAAATGTTTATAAATAATGAAGAAACAGAAGTTGTTGTTATTGAAAATGACTTTAAAGAAAAAACCAAAAAAATTAAAGGAGTAAAAAAGCATTTAAATAATTATTCTAAAGAAGAAATTTTATCTTTAGTTTCTAAATTTAATTTTGTTGATTGCGATTTTTCTGGAGAAGTTATTTTAGTTAATGGAATTGATTATGAAGTTTATGAAAATAATAAAAGTGCTTTAATTAAAAAATATATTAATGAAATTTTAGAAGTTATAGATGCTCTATTTACTATTTTTAATGCTAAAAAAAGCTTTTTAGCTATTAAAAATAATGATAGTGAAAATGTTGATTTACTAATTCATCATATTGGAACTTATCCTAACATTGACTTGAAAATGTTACCTGATTTATATCCTTTAGGTCATAAAGATATATTAAAAAAAGAATTAATTATGCCAAAAGATAAGCAAAATGGAATTATGTATTTTGATTTAATTGATATTTATAACATATATAATATTTTAAAAAGACAAAGACCTGTTACAGAGAAGTATATTACTATATCTGGAGATTTAGTTGTTACTCCTAAAGTAATAAATGTTAAAATTGGTTCTTCTTTAAAAGATATTTTAGTAAATAATATTAAATTAAAAAATGATAATTATAAAATCATAGTTAATGGTTTACTTAGTGGTTATGAAGTTCCTTCTTCAGATTTAATTATTACTAAAGAAATTAATAGTGTTTTTATTAATACGGTTAATAATGATGTTGCTAGTAATTGTATTAACTGCGGAATGTGTCATACTAAGTGTCCAGCAGGAGTTGATCCTAGAACTGGGAAAAATAAAGATAAATGTATTAAGTGTGGTATTTGTACTTATGTATGCCCAGCTAAAATTAACTTTAAGAAGGTGTTTAAAAAATGAATAATGTTTATTTAAGAAGTAATCATAATATTAAAAATATTTCTTTAAAACTATTTATATCTTTACTTCCATTAATTATTGCTGGTTTTTATAAAAATGGTATAAAATTATATCAACACAATTTAGTTGGAATCTTTGGATTATTAAAGCCTCTTTTATTTTCTTTGTTAGGTTTTATAATAGGAGTTTTAGTTAATATAATTTATCATTATATATTAAGAAAAGATAAAGATAAATTTTTAAATATTGTTTTTAATTCTTTTCATCCAATATATGGAATAATTATAGCCTCTGTTATTAGTATTAATACTAATATATTATTATTTTCGTTTATAACATTTATTATGTTTTTAATAAGTAAGTTCTTTAAAAATACTAAATTTAATGTCATGGCTGCTACAGCTTTAATAATTATTTTAATTTTTTATCTAACAGGCAACTTTAGTTTTTCAAATGTATATGAAATCTCTACTGTTTTAAATTTAAATACTTTGGATTATTTAATAGGTATGGGTAGTGGGGGAATAAACACAAGCTTTGTTTTATTTATTTTGATAAGTTTTTTATTTCTAGCCAGTCAAGATTATTATAAAAAATCTATTGCTTTATCTTCTAGTATTGTTTTTAGCAGTATAATGATTATTTATTCAATTATAAATAATCAAGTAGGATTAGTTTTAGAAAATATTTTTGCAAATGGGATCTTATTTTGTTTTGTTTTTATTGCTACTGAAACTTTATCTAGTTCTTATACTAAGAGTGGCCAAATTGTTTTTGGTACTTTAGTCGGAGGTTTGACTTTTTTATTATTTTTAATAGAGCCAACATTAGCAGCATTGGGAGCTATTTTAATTGTTAGTTTGCTTCACTTGTTTATTGATTATATTTGTCTGAAAAAGAGCTAAAAAGCTCTTTTTTTAGATTAAACAAGTGTTTTTTACATAAAACAACAATAAAATAAAGGAAATTAGCCTATTTAGGGTAATATATAATAAACAGAGGGTGATTTATATCATGATTCCAAATGAGGATATAAATAAGATTAGAATTAATGCTAATATAGTTGATATAATTTCATCATATATTAATTTAGAACCAAAAGGTAAAAACTTTTTTGGAATATGTCCTTTTCATGATGATCATAATCCTTCTATGAGTGTTTCTTCAGAAAAACAAATTTATACATGTTTTGTATGTGGAGCATCCGGTAATGTTTTTACTTTTGTTCAAAGTTATGAAAATACTACATTTCCGGATGCTGTTAATATTGTTGCTAAAAAGATAGGTTATAATTTAAATTATAAAACATCTTTTAATAAACCTAATAAAGATTTACTTGCTATTGTTGATCTTGCGAATAAATACTATGTTAATAACCTAAATAGTGAGTTAGGAAAAAGTGCTAGAAAATATTTATCCAAAAGACAATTAAGTGATGCTATTATTAAAGAGTTTAACATTGGAGTTGCTCTTAATAATAATTTATCTAAAGTTTTACTTGAAAAAGAATATTCTGAAAAACAAATAATTAATGCTGGAATAGCTAATAAAGGAAAAAATCTTTATGATATATTTCAAAATAGAATAACATTTCCTATTAACAATGAACATGGAGATGTTATTGCATTTAGTGCTAGAGTATATAGTGATGAGACAACTAATAAGTATATTAATAGTAAAGAAAACTTAATATTTAAAAAAGGAAATATCTTATTTAATTATGATAAAGCAAAAAACGAAGTTAATAAAACCAAATCAATAATTGTTGTAGAAGGACAGTTTGATGCTATAAGAATGTATTCTATAGGAATTAAAAATGTAGTTGCTACTATGGGAACAGCTTTTACTAAAGAACATATAAAATTACTTAAAAAATTAAATGTAAAAGTTGTGCTACTTATGGATAATGATGAAGCCGGAATTAAAAGTGCCATTTCTAGTGGTGAGGAGCTTATTAAAAATAATATAACTACTGAGGTAATTAAACTTAGTAAAGAAAAAGATCCCGATGATTATATTATTAAAAATGGTGCAGATAAATTTATAGAAATAATTAAAAAACCAATTTCTTTTTTTGAATATAAACTTCAATATTTAAAAAGTGATAAGGACTTAAATAAAAGTAAAGATTTAGCTAATTATATAAATAATGTTATTGCTGAATTAAATAAAAGTGATGATGATATTTTAAAAGAAATAACTATAAATAAACTAAGTGAAGAATATGGAGTAGATAAAGAAGTTTTAACTAAGCAGTTAATTCCAAAAGAAAAAAAGATTGAACCCAAAAAGATAGTTAAAAAAAATACCCCTAGATTAAATAAATATGATAAAGTTAGTGAAACTGTCTTATTTATGATGATGAAGGATGTAAAATATATTAAAAATTATGATCGAAATTTAGGTTACATCCCTAATAAAGAATACGGTCAAATAGCAAATGATATCTTAGCGTTTTATAAGATAAATGGTGATTTTAATATTGCAGACTTTATAACATATGCAACAAAAAACTCATCATATGAAACTGTACTAAGGATTATAAATCATTATGATGAGAAGAATCTTGATTATGAAGAGTTTGATTATTATATAGATTTGATTAAAAAATGGATAAAAGAACAGCAAATAAATAAACTAAAAAATGAGATAGATAATGAGCCAGATATAAATAAGCAACAAGAGCTTAATGATCTATTAATAAAGTTAAAGAAAGAAAGCGAGTAAACATGGCAAAAATATTAAAAGAGATTAAAACATTAGAGGAAAGAAAAGAAGCATTATTAGAAGTAGGACAAAAAGAAGGTTATATTACATTTGAACAATTAGCTGAAGCTTTAAAAGGTTTAGATGTAGATGCTGATTCTTTAGATAATCTATATACATTTTTTATTGATAATGGAATTAATGTAGTTACTTCTGAACAAGGCAAAGAAGATAAAAAAACCGAAAAAAAAGAAGAAAAAGAAGTCAAAATTTTAAATGAAGAAGACTTAACTAAGGATATCAACATTAATGACCCTGTTAGAATGTATTTAAAAGAAATAGGGCGTATTTCACTTCTTAGTGGACCTGATGAGCTTGCGCTTTCAATTAGAGTAGCAGCAGAAGATGAGGAAGCTAAGAGATTATTAGCTGAATCTAACTTAAGACTAGTTGTATCAATTGCTAAAAGATATGTCGGGCGTGGATTACTTTTTTTAGACTTGATTCAAGAAGGTAATATTGGTTTAATGAAAGCTGTTGAAAAATTTGATCATGAAAAAGGATATAAATTTAGTACATATGCTACATGGTGGATTAGGCAAGCTATAACAAGAGCATTAGCCGATCAAGCTAGAACTATTAGAGTTCCAGTTCATATGGTTGAAACAATTAATAAAATGGCTAGAATTCAAAGACAATTAACACTTGAGTTAAATCGTGAACCAACAGAGGCAGAACTTGCTGAAAAAATGGATATTACTGAAGAAAAAGTTCGTGAGGTAATAAAAATTAGTCAAGATCCTGTTAGTTTAGAGACACCTATAGGCGAAGAAGAAGATTCTCATTTAGGAGATTTTGTTCCAGATGAGCGTGCTATGACTCCGGAGGAGTATGCTACTAATGAAATATTAAAAGAGGAGATTCAATCAGTATTATCAACATTACAACCAAGAGAACAACAGGTTTTAGAACTTAGATTTGGTTTAATCGATGGAACTAGTTATACTTTAGAAGAAGTTGGTAAACGTTTTAATGTTACTAGAGAAAGAATCAGACAAATTGAGGCGAAGGCTCTAAGAAAATTACGTCATCCTTCTCGTGCTAAAAAATTAAAAGATTTTATGGTGGAATAAGATGTATTTAAGTAAAAGATTAAAATCTATTGCAGGATTAATATACGAAACAGATAATGTAATAGATATCGGGTGTGATCATGCCTTATTAGGAATTTATTTAGTTAAAAACAAAATTTTAGATTATATAATTGTTAGTGATGTTAACCAAAATGCCATTCAAAATGCTTTAAAAAATATAAAAAAACATAAGTTGGAAAAAAAAGTAGATGCAAGATTAGGCTTTGGGTTATCTGTTATTGAAGTTCACACAGATACTGTAGTTATAAGCGGTCTTGGTACAAATACTATTATAAAGATATTATCTAGCTCTAAATTAAAGCAAATAAAAAAGCTTATTATCCAAGCTAATAATGATCATTATTTATTACGTAGGTATATGGTGTTAAAAGGTTTTTATATTTCTCATGAATCTGTAGTATATGAAAAAGGACATTATTATATAAATATCGTATTTCTAAGAGGTAAAAGGAAATACTCTATTAAAGAACTAACATACGGGCCTATATTAATGTACGCTAATAAGGATTATTATGAATTTTTATTAAAAAAGAAAAGAGCTATCTTAGATAATATACCTAAATATAAAGTTTGGACAAGATTAAAACATCGAAAAGATGCTATTTATTTAAAAAAAATATGCAAATAAAAATATCGTTATCGATATTTTTATTATGACACTAAATAGTAAATAATTGGCGCTATAATACTCGCTGCCATTGCTAAAACTAAAATCCAAACAAATATTTTAGCTCCAAGATTTTTCTTTTTCTTTTTAATAGATGTCAATTTTATCACCTCGTACATCTTATATTATACAAAAAAAATCATAAAATGAAAAGTATTAAATATAATTAATTGGTGATTATATTGAAATTAAAATGGACAAGCACTAGTATTAATTTAATAAAATTTTTAATTTCTTTATTTATTGTTGGTTTATTTGTAGGTTTATTTATCTATATTAAACAACCATCACTAATTAAAACATCTATTTTAAGTGAATTGCAAAATTTAGGTTCTATTTTAAATAGTGCTAATCAAAATAATTTTATATATCATATTTTATTATTATCTTTTATTATGGTTATTTCCATATTAGTTATAGGTTTACCCATAATTTTATTTTATTTTTTTTATGAATCAGTAAGTATGGGATTTTTAATAGCTAGTTTTTTTCATTATAAGAAATTCTCTGGTTTATTATATAGCTTAATTTTTTTAATAGTTAATAAAATAATTATTTATGTAGCATTAACATATATATTTATTATGAGTTTAAGATATGCTAAGAAAGTCATTATTAGTATACAAAGAAAAGATTATAAAATATATGAATATATATTTAATCATGTAATTAAAATGTTGTTTATAATAGCGATTGTCATTATCAGTGATATCTTTATTTATTTTTTTAGTAATAAAATTCTTGCTTACTTTATTTTTCTTTTATAAATTGCTATAATAAATTAGTGATTTATATGAAAAAAGTTGTAATTGGAATGAGTGGGGGAGTCGATTCATCAGTAGCGGCTTATTTACTTCAAAAAGAAGGATATGAAGTAATAGGTCTTTTTATGCGTAATTGGGACTCTTCTATTAATAATGACCATTTAGGCAATCCTGACTTAAATAATCCAATATGCCCTCAAGAACAAGATTATAATGATGCTTTAGAAGTATGTAATAAATTAAATATAAAACTTTATCGAGTTGATTTTGTAAAAGAGTATTGGGATTTCGTTTTTCAATATTTTTTAGAAGAGCTTAAAAAAGGACGAACACCAAATCCAGATATTATGTGTAATAAATATATTAAGTTTGACTTATTTGTAAAAGAGGCTTTAAAACTAGGTGCTGATTATATAGCAACAGGACATTATGCTAGAATAAAAGGAAATAGATTATGTAGAGCAGTAGATTTAAATAAAGATCAAACTTACTTTTTAGCCCAGTTATCTCCAGATCAATTAAAAAATGTTTTATTTCCACTAGGCTCTATTACTAAACCAGAAGTTAGAAAGATTGCTGATGAATTAAATTTAATAACAGCATCTAAAAAAGATTCAACAGGTATTTGCTTTATTGGAGAACGTAATTATCAAAAGTTTATAGGAAACTATTTAAAGCCAAATCCAGGTGAAATAGTAAATATTAAAACAACTGAAGTTATTGGAGAGCATACAGGATTAATGAATTATACCATTGGTCAAAGAAGAAATGTCGGCTTAAGTGGAAATGTAGAAAAACATTTTGTTGTTGGAAAAAATGTGGCAAATAACACCTTATATGTAGCTTTTGGAGATGATAATCCATATTTATATAGTGATGCATGTATAATAGAAAACGTTAACTTTATCAGTCCTACAAGACCAACATTTTGCACAGCTAAATTTCGTTATCGTGGACCAGATATAGAAGTTATCTTAGAATATTTAGAGAACAATGAAATATTAGTTAAATATCCAAGTACTGTTAAAGCTGTTACTCCAGGTCAAGCTTGTGTTTTATATTTAGGTGAACAATGTTTAGGTTCGGGTATTATTAAAAACATATATAAAAACGATAAAAAATTAAACTACTTATAATATTCTTTTTTATTTACCTAAAACTCTTGACAAGTAAGTGTTAACTGGGCTAAAATAGATATGTAAAGAGAGTAGAGGAGATGTTAAAAATGGAAATACTAAATAATTTATTACAAGAATTAGGAATTTCAAAAGTAAGATTAGCAAAATATTTAGGAGTATCTAGACAAATGGTTTATAATTATCTAGAATTACCAAATTTAAATAAATGGCCTAAAGAAAAGAAAATATCTTTATTTAAGTTATTAGATATTGAAGATGGAGATAATGAAACACTAGAAAATTTAAAAGTAAATACAGAATATTTATTAGCTGTTAGCGATCGTTTAAATAAAGGACTAAAAGATAATGTTCAAGGTGAATTTTTAGATTTAAAAGGTTTAAAAAAAGAAGAACAACAACTAGTAGGGGACATAACTTATTTAATTAAAGATAAACTAGTAGAAAATCCAGAACACGAAGAGAATTACTACGCCCTACTATATACTTATCATTTGTTACAATCACTTGATAATGTTCCTGAATTAAAGTATCTACTTGCATATATATCTAAAGCAACAGGTTTTATAAAGCCAAATGATTTTAAATTTAACGAGGATAAACAATTTATGTTTGAAGGTATTATTCATTCAGCTTTTACTTTATATAATAGTGGTGGCGCTAGTAAAAATAAAGTTATAGAATCTCATAAAAGATTCGTTCAAGAAATAGAAGCTCGCACTGAAGAAAGATTATCACGTACTCAGCAACTTAATACAGTAAGAATTCAAGCGTTACGTGAACTTGGTTATTCTGATATTAATTCTGATAATGCTGCTGAAGTATTTGAAAAGATTGCAGAGATTCAATCTAGAAGAGCTTAACAACAGAGAATTATATAACTATTTAGAAACAACTAGCAACTTCCTATAATGTATATTATGTTAACCGATAAGAACTAATCATATTTTGATTCTAAAACTACTATTCCTCTACTTTTATCGTTTATTAACAAAACTAATTTATATAATTAGTTTTTTTTATAATAAATTTTAAAATAAAACAAAGTTTATTACAAATAATATGCTCGCTAATACTATACCGATAATAATGCTTTTTCTGGAATATTTATTTGCTTCTTTAAATATATCATTTATTGATATAGATATCATTAATCCTCCAATAAATAGAAGAATCAAACTTAATAATAAATCATTTAAATATCTGCTAATAAAGATCCATGCTATAATTGCACCTAGAGGCTCTGATAAACCACTAATCAAAGTTGATTTTATTGCTTTTCTTTTATTTTTAGTAGCATAATATATAGGTATTGCTATAGCTATTCCTTCTGGTATGTTGTGCATCATTATTGCTATTCCATATTTTATTCCTAACTTAAAATCTATCAAAGTACTTAAAAAAGTTAAAATTCCCTCAGGTAGGTTATGCATCATTAATGCGATCATGCTAAGTACCCCTACTCTATATAAACTTGAATCTATTTTTTTTTGCTCATTAATTTTTTTATTAATTATCTTTGATAATAAATTACCAGTGAATATCATTAATAATAATATTATGAACGCAATTAATAAATTAAATTTATATTCTAAATAGATAAATCCTTCTGGTATTAATTCAATAACTGATAATAATAACATTATGCTAGCTGAAAATGCTAAGGCACTACCAATGTAATTGTTGATATTTTTCGGTTTAAAGAAAATCAAAATACTACCTAATACAGTAGATAGTCCAGCTATTAAGCTGATTAATAAAGCACCAATTATTTCCATATTATCACATTAATTATATGAATTTTAATTTTGATTTATACCATACTAAAAATAGGAGGTAATTATGAGCAAAGCTAAATCAAAAAACAACTCAAGAAATAGTTCTCGAAATAATAACAGTTCAAGAAATAGTGCAAAAAATAATACTAAAAACAATGAAAGCTCTCAAGCTAAAAACAGCTAATTTCTAAGATGAAAATCATTATATTCTAGATGTAATTTTTCGTTAGAAAGATGAGTATTAACTTGTGTTGTTGAGA
>JAQUDY010000126.1 GCA_028685445.1 Bacilli bacterium | reverse complement strand
CTCATATTTATATAGAAGCAAAAGAATAAGGTAAAAATCCCAAGTATATAAAGAGGAACATAGAAGCAAGAGTGGTTATGAATATATAGTAACTTGTAAATTAGTATAGAATTATATAATTCAAATGGGAGAATATAACAAAATAAAAAGATATAAATAACTAGTTATAATGGAGGAAATAAATGATAACATATAATGAAATTAAAAATGATCCTTATATAATTGATATATATGATAAAATCGAGAAATTTTCTAATAAAGAACTTTATGCTACACATGGCTGGAGTCATATTTTAAATGTTGTAGATACAGTTGATAAAATTATGAAAGAACTTAATGTTAGTGAAGAAATTATAGAGTGTGGTAAAATAGCTGCATTATTACATGATATTGGTTGTATAAATGGTAAAGATAATCATGCAGTTTTAGGATACAATATGGCTACTAAATATTTAGAAGGTAAAGATATGAGTCAAGATTATAAAGAATCAATTTTAGAGGCAATCTTGAACCACGGTGGAAGTAAAAGTTTAGATAATATTATTGCAACTACATTAGTTTTTGCAGATAAGATTGATTTTGATAAAACAAGGCTTACTCCTTTAGGATATGAAATTGAAAGTTTTAATCAAATTCAATATATAGATCATATTGATATAATTATTTCTGATAATAATTTAATTGTTAAATTTATTGTTAATGATATGTTTGATAAAGATAGTCTTGAAAAATATTATTTTACACCTAAAATATTCAAAGCAATATACAATTTTGGTGAATATTTAAATTTAAAACCTTGTGTAAAATTAAATGATGATGAATGGATATTAAAGAAGTAAATTTTTTATATATTGACAATTTTCTATTTATATGATATATTATATAAAATACGAGGAGGTATTATTTATATGAAAAAAGGATTAATAATTTTAATAGTTTGTATAGTTGTTATACTTGGATTGATTTTTGGATGGATTGGAACTTATAATAGTTTAGTTGCTAAAAATGAAACTATTACACAAAAACAATCTGAAATAGATAATCAATTAAAAAGAAGAGCAGATTTAATTCCAAATTTAATCAGCACAGTAAAAGGGTTAACATCTCAAGAAAAAGCTCTTGTAGATTCTGTAACAGCTGCAAGAACTAAAATGTCTACTGGTACAACACAAGAAAAATTAGATGCAAATTCTAAATTAACAGAGAGTATAAATATTCTTGTTGAGAATTACCCAACATTAAAATCTGATACAAGTTTTTTATCTTTAATGGATGAATTAGCAGGTACTGAAAATAGAATAGCGGTTGCAAGAAAAGCATATAATGATGAAATTGGAACATTTAATACATCAATAAAAACTTTTCCAACTAGTATAGTTGCATCAATGTCAGGATTTTCAAGTAAAGCATATTTAGAAGTAACAGAAGCAGATACAGTAGTTCCAAATGTTAAATTCTAATATGATGAGGTATAATAGTATGAAAAAAATTAGTGTATTAGTATTATTTTTGTTATTTCTAATAACTAATTTTACTAATATTCAAGCAGCAAATATTGAATATAGTCCTACTGAAAAGTTTTTTGTTAATGATTTTGCTAATATATTATCTAATGAAACTGAGCAACAAGTATTTAATATTGGTAGAAATATACAAGAAAAAACTACTGCACAATTAATTATTGTGACTGTACCTAATATGAATGGTGATTATATTGAATCATATGCAAATATACTTTTTAATAAATGGAAAATAGGGACAAAAGATAAAAATAACGGTATTTTATTAATCTTAGCAAAAGATGAAAGAAAGATTAGAATTGAAGTTGGATATGGACTAGAGGGAGCTATAAATGATGCAAAAGCAGGAAGAATTCTAGATAAATATGCAATTGATTCATTAAAACAAAATAATTATGATAAGGCTATTATAGATACAGCAAAACAAATACAAGGTGAAATTTATAATGAATATAATATAGATAATACAGCAGATAATCCAGATTTTGTTTCAGTTAGTGAATCTAGCAATATAGATTCAAAATATATTTTAATAATGGTTATTATATTTATATTTTTAGTTATTGTAACTAAAGGTAAGATATTAGAATATTTATTTTGGATTATGATGTTCTTTGGTAATGGAAATTCTGGAGGAGGTCGTTTTGGTGGAGGTTCTGGTGGATCATTTGGTGGCGGTGGAGGTTCTTCTGGAGGAGGAGGTTCTTCTAGGGGATTTTAAAGCTAAAGTTTTTAAATAAAATATAAAAATTAAAAAAGTATGGTGTATAGATTTTGAATTTATACACCATACTTTTAAATAACTAATATATATTAATTCAATATATATTAGTTATTTAATAAAAGTTCAAATTCATTTTTATTAAATTGTATAATACCTTCGTTACGCATTTTAGATAGTTCTCTAGACATACTGCTACGATTTAAGTTTAGATAATCTGCTAGAGCATCCCTATTAAATGAAATTTTAAATTTATTACTATTATTTATATTCTTTTGAA
>JAQUDY010000024.1 GCA_028685445.1 Bacilli bacterium | reverse complement strand
ATCTAAAGTGGCTTTAACATAATCTTCTCCGCTAGTCGCACCAATTTTTTCCCCTGTTTCGGGATTAATTAAATTTTCATCCAGTAATTTTTCTTCAATCAAATCGGCCACCTGAATAACTAAATAACCACGGTCAGAGTGCAATTGATTTAATAACGATGTATTATTAGATAAATAAACATCTGCCGAACTTACTATTTTGTTAACTAAAGTATTATAATCTTCTTCTGTATTTTTATCAAAAACCTTATTTAAGCCTGTCCCCACTACCAAGCCTATTGCTACTAAAATTACTAAAGAAATAACTATCTCTACTAAAGTGAACCCTTTTCTTTTCATTTTATTCACCTTCCTATTATTTACATTTTAACAGAATTATTAAATTTAAACAATATTAAAACTTACTAATTAGTAAGTTTTAATATTGTTTTCCATAATATAGTTTGTATTTGCCCTTTTTTTGACATATGGTGCATGGCTTATCGCTTGTTTCATCATCAAGTGGTAAGCATCTACTTTTTAATCCATAATTTTCTTTTACACTTTCTTCACATTCTTCTGTTCCACACCAAGATGTTAAAATAAATCCTGGTTTGTCTGAATATTTTTCAAATTCTTTTAAATCTTTTGCTTTATATAACATACTATTTCTTCTTATTTCTGCTTTATTATATAAATTACTTTGGATAAGATTTAATAAGTTATTAATTTCTTTAATTATATCTTCAATATTAGTATTAGATGTTATTTTTTCTAAAGTGTCTCTTCTAACTAAAGTTATTTTATTTTCTTTTAAATCTCTTGCTCCTACTTCTATTCTAATAGGATAGCCTTTAACTTCTGCCTCAGCGAATTTAAAACCTGGAGATCTATCAGTATTATCTGTATGATAAGTTATATTTGCATTAGTTAATGCTTTTTCTAGATTCAAAATTAAATTTTTAACTTCTTTATTATCTCCAATAGGAATTATACCTATTTTAATAGGTGCAATATTTGGAGGCAGAACCAGTCCTAAAT
Organism: Bacilli bacterium; assembly: GCA_028685445.1. GTDB lineage: Bacteria > Bacillota_I > Bacilli_A > RF39 > UBA660 > DUUS01. The sequence continues at coordinate 9,550 of JAQUDY010000024.1, read as the reverse complement.
TATCACTATGAACCATTATTAAGCCACCTATCATTCTCGTTGTAACTCCCCAACTTGTTTGATAAGGATTTTCTAATAAATTTTTTTGATTTAAAAATTTTATATCAAAAGCTTTAGCAAAACCTTGACCAAAATAATGACTCGTTCCATTTTGAAGAGCAACTCCATCATACATCATTGCTTCAACGGTATATGTTTCTTCAGCACCGGCAAATTTTTCTTTATCTGTTTTTCTTCCTGGTATTACTGGTATAGCTAAATATTTTTTTTGAAAATCTGTATATACATTTAACATTCTAAGGGTTTCTTCTCTTGCCTCTTTTTCAGTTTCATGCATTGTATGTCCTTCTTGCCAAAGAATTTCTCTAGAACGAAGAAATGGTCTTGTAGTTTTTTCCCATCTAACAATTGTACACCACTGATTGTATAAAAGCGGTAAATCACGATATGATTTAATTATTTTTTTATAATGTTCACAAAATAAAACTTCACTTGTTGGTCTTACAAGCATTCTTTCTTCTAATTTTTCAGAGCCACCACGAGTAACCCAAGCTACTTCAGGAGCAAAACCTTCAACATGATCTTTTTCTATATTAAATAGACTTTCTGGAATAAACATAGGCATTTGCACATTAACGTGACCTGTATCTTTAAACATTTTATCTAATACAGAAACCATACTCTCCCAAATTGCATACCCATAGGGACGGATAATCATGCTGCCTTTTACTGACGAGTAATCTACTAAGTCAGCTTCGCTAATAATATCATTATACCATTTAGCAAAATCTACATCACGGCTTGTAATTTTTTTGTTGTTTTTTTCCATAATTTCTCCTTCTTTTCTAGATTTTATTATATCAGTTAATTATTTCTTGTTCAAGAATTAAATCAACATTGTATTTTTCATAAACTTCTTTTTTAATAATCTTAATTAATTTTTTAATGTCTTCACTAGTAGCAGAATTTTTATTTATAATAAAATTAGCATGTTTTTCTGATATCTCAGCGCCACCTATATTATATTTTTTCAAACCGGCTTCTTCTATTAATCTGCCAGCAGAATCTTTCTCCGGATTTTTAAAAACACTTCCAGCTGAAGGAAATTCAAGTGGTTGAGAAGCAATTCTTTTTTGTGTTCTATCTTTTATTATTTTAATTAATTCTTCTTTTTTTCCTCTTTTAAGTTTAAGGAATACTTTTAAGATTATGACTTTTTTATCTCTAAGTGAAGTATGTCTATAAGAGTATTTAAAATCTTTTGTTGTGATTGTTTTATACTCACCATCTATCAAAATTTCTATTTTTGCAATTAATGGAATCAAAGAGCCATCATAACAACTAGCATTTCCGATAATTGCTGCTCCTATTGTACCCGGAATACCTGCAGCCCATTCTAGTCCTTCTAGCCCTAAATGAACAGTTTCGTTTGCTAATTTATTAATCATATATGAAGATCCAACTTCTATATTATTATCATCAATAACTAATTCATTAAAGTTAAGTTTTATTACTACTCCATTATAAAATGTTGGTAATATTATGTTTGAACCATTGCCAATAATAAAGTATTTTGCTTTTTGTTTTTTTAATAAAGTAATTAAACTTTTTAATTTAGCTATTTCATTTATTATAATAAAATATTTTGCTATAGATTTAATTTTATACGTATTATGATTTTGTAAATTATAATTTTTATATAATTCTCCATATTTTTCCAACATTTGAATCACCTACTTTATTATACTAAAAAAAACTAGATTTTAGTATCTAGTTCTTCAGATAATAATTTTAACTCATTAATAATATAGTTCTCATTAGTCTCCTTTATTATTAATTTTTTAATAAATAATGTTGCTTTAAAATCTGCCATTCCTAAATCAAGAGCTTTTTTTATTTTTTCGTTTAAGCTAATATTTAATATCTCTATTGGAGTTTTTAAAGATACGTTAGCATCAGTTTTAGCTCCTCTAGCACTACTTATTATTTCTAAGAGTATATTTCCCTCTTGAGCCTCATTTATAAAATTATAATTTAATTTATTTATTGAAGTAAGGTGAATTGATTTTTCATTATGATATATTTCTTGAAATATTTCTTCTGTAATAAAAGGAAAATAAATGCTAAACTTTTGTAATAATTTATATAGAATGATATAAACGGTTTTTTGTCCACTATATCTTTCTTTCTCACCAAATTCTTCAGGTCTATATAAACGATGTTTTACTATTTCTAAATAGTTATCACAGAAATTCCAAAAGAATTTTTCTAAAGTGTTTAATCCTAATCCTACTTCGTATTCTTCTAAATAATTTAAAAATTGTTCTTCCATTTCATAATATTTTCCTAAGATCCATTTATCAAAAAAAGCAAAATCGTTAAACTCTTTATCTTGATAATCATTTAAATGCATTTCCACAAACTTAGATGCATTAAATATCTTATTAACTAATTTTTTTCCTCTTAAAAAAGTTTCTTCACTATATGTCATGTCTGTTCCAAGTCTACCAGATCCAGCTAAGTATCTTACTACATCTGCTGAATATTCATTAATTAAATCTAATGGATCATTTTTACTATTGCTTTTTCTTTTGCTTATTTTTTCACCTTTATTTGCCATTACAAAACCAGATATCATTAAATTATCCCATGGTTTTTCATTAAAATGATGAAATTTTTTTACTATTGTGTAAAAATCCCATGTTCTTATAATGTCATGAGCATTTGTCCTTAAACTCATTGGTTTTAAAAGATCTACTTTATTATTTTCCTCTCCATATTTCATATTTATTAAAGGAGTAACTGATGAAGTTGCCCATGTATCCATTACATCTTTATCAGGAATAAAGTTACTGTTTCCACAATTTAGACAAGTTTTAATGTTTGGTTTTGAGGTAAGTGGATTTACTGGTAAATCTTTTATATCTGCCAAAACTGGTGTTTTACAATTATCACAATACCAAACAGGAAAAGGAACTCCGAAATACCTTTGTCTTGAAATACACCAGTCCCAAGCAACATTATTTACCCATTCGATATATCTGGCTTGCATATAAAGAGGATGCCAAGATATTTCATTTCCTATTCTTAAGAAATCTTCTTTATAATTCATAATATCAATAAACCATTGTTTTAAAATACTATATTCGACTTCTTTACCGCATCTTTCATGAACTTGTACTTCATGATTTAAAGGTTCTTGTTTTACTAAATAGCCATTTTTTTCTAAATCTTCTATTACTTTATTTTTTGCGGCTTTAATTGATAATCCGCCATAATCTTTAACATCATCTTTTATTTTTCCATCTTCAGTAAAAATATGTTTTAATGGAAGGTTATATTTTTTGTACCACTCAATATCAGTTTGATCTCCAAAGGTGCAGCACATTACAATACCTGTACCTTTAGATATCGCCACTTTTTCATCTGCCATTATAGGAACTTCTATATTAAGTAGCGGAACTTTTGCAGTTTTACCAATTAACCTTTTATTTTTATCATCATCTGGATTCACAAAAACAGATACAATTGCAGGTAATAATTCTGGTCTAGTAGTTGCTATTAAAAAATCTTCTTTATCTTCTGTTGTGGTGAAGCGGATATAATTAAAACTTGTATCTATAGACTTAGTTTCTAACTCAGCTTGCGCTATAGTTGTTAAACATTCAGAGCACCATAATGCCGGGCTTGTAGCTTGATAAGCTCTTTTTTTATGGACTAAATCTAAAAATGATATTTGACTTATTTTAATTGTCTCAGGACTAATTGTTTTATATGCTAAAGACCAATCAGTGCTTACTCCTATTTTACTAAAAAGATTTTTAAAATCCATTTCATATTTATTAGTAATCTCATAACATTGTTTATTAAACTCTTCTCTTCCAATTTCGGATGCTTTTTGACCAATTTCTTTTTCAACTAGCCTTTCACTAGGTAATCCGTTATCATCAAATCCAAATGGGTAAAACACGTTAAAACCAGTTAACCTTTTATATCTAGCTATCATTTCAGTTTGAGAATAAGAAAAAATATGACCAATATGGATATTTCCATTAACAGTTGGAGGTGGAGTATCAATTGAATAAATAGGTTTTTTATTTTCTTTAAACTTATAAATGTTTTCTTCTTCCCAATATTTAAGCCATTTAGCTTCTTTCTCTTTCGCGTTATATTTTTTGTCTAACATCTTTTATCCTCTTTTCTAAATATTCATTTATTTTGATAATAAACAGCTTCGTAAACAGTGTTATAATCTTCCGAATTAATATTATATTTATTAATATAATTATTTTTTTTAAGAATGTTAACACCATGCTCTCCATGGCCAAATTTATTATTACCAAATTTATTAAATGTTGTCCATTCATCAAATTTTCCAATATCATGGATATGTCCTATTTGTTTTGCTAGTAAGATATCATGATAAGACCATCCTAAAGCCTCAGCTATTTTAACACTTATAAGTGTCACTCTTTGTGAATGAAATTTTTTTCGATTTATACTGTTATCATTTAAATCAAAAAAACTAACAAAATCATCAAATTCTTTATACATCATAACTCCTTTTTTAAAAAAAAGTTATAAATGTAAGGACGAAAGTTCGTGGTACCACCTTACTTTTATAACTATTGTTATTCTCAAAATATTTAACGCATATTAACGATTTTTTCTCAGCTACAACATTCTTATATTTCTATTGTTAATTCCCACCAATCATTAACTCTCTATAAATATCTATATAATACTCCTCAGCATCATTGAAAACTTAAGTATATTATATATTATGATTAAAAAATAATCAAGTTTAAGTTGATAAACAATTATTTTTGAAGTATAATTATAAGAGAATAAAATAGGAGGAAGCTTTATGGTTCAAGATACTTCTAATAGTGGTGTGACTTTAGATGCATCACAATTAACAGGTACTAATACAAAACTAATTAGTTTTAATTTTGAAGAAACTCCTATAACAGATATTGTTAATATGATAATTTTAGATGCTATAAAACAGGGAGCCTCTGATATTCACTTCGATCCTTCTGATGAAGGTTTAAAAATTAGAATCAGAATAGATGGAACTTTATTTGATTATAGTTTAGTCCCATTATATGTTCAAAAAAATATGATTACTAGAATTAAAATAATAGCAGGAATGAATATAACTGAATCTAGAGTTCCTCAAGATGGAGCGATAAAAAACAATTTAGAAAATACTAATATAGATCTTCGTGTTTCTAGTTTACCAACAAACATAGGAGAAAAAATTGTTGTTCGTATTTTAGACTATTCAATGAGTACTGCGGGGATAGAAGAACTTGATTTTAATAAACAAAACTTTGAAAAAGTTTTAAAAATGATAGCAGAACCAAATGGAATTATTTTAGTTACTGGAGCTACTGGTACTGGTAAATCGACTACTGTATACTCGATTTTACAAAGACTAAATACTGAAGATAGAAATATTATTACTGTAGAGGATCCTATAGAAATGAATTTAGATGGTATCAACCAAGTTCAAGTAATTTCAGATATAGGACTTTCTTTTGCTAGCGCTCTAAGAAGTATTTTAAGACAAGATCCAGATATAATTATGATTGGTGAAATAAGAGATGATGAAACAGCTAGAATTGCTGTTCGTGCTGCTATTACTGGACATTTAGTTTTATCTACTATTCATACTAATAATTCTCTTAATACCATCGAAAGATTACTTGATATGGAGGTAGAAAGATATTTATTAGGTTCAGCTTTAACTGGAATCGTTTCTCAAAAATTAGCAAGAAGATTATGCAAAAAATGCCGTGGTTCAAAACCAGCAAATGAGTACGAAAAAAGTGTCTTTCAAAAAGCATTAAACATTGATGTAGAAAACATTTATGTTCCTATTGGATGTCTTGAATGTCACAATGGATACTCTGGTAGAATTGCTATTCATGAAGTATTAAGATTAAATCAAGAAATACAAGATGCTATTACTGGAAATGTAACAAAGTCAGAGCTGAGAAAACTAGTTTATTCTTCTGGAACTATTACAATGCTTCAAGATGGTCTTGCTAAAGTAATAGAAGGAGAAACAACTTTTGAAGAAATACTAAAATTGATTGATCTCGAAGATGATTTAGGATCAAATAGTAATTTAGGTTTAGAAAACACTATTGAAGATAGTATAACTAACAATGAAAATAGAGATTATGATTTATTAGAAATCTAATCTCTATTTTTTGACTATTAATTGTTAAATGCTTTTTCTTTAATCCATGCAGGACCAAATTGAATTGCTTTGATGCTATCACGATCATAATTAAATACTTTATATCCTAACCCAGTGCACCATTTTACAGTTCCGTCAAAGTAGTTATTAACACCGGAATTCACACAAAACTGTGGATCTTTTTCACTTGTTACTAAATAATAGTCAGTTGCAATAACTGCTATCCAAGCAAATAATAATAAAGACAATAATAAACCGATTATTCTTTTAATCATAAAATACCTTCTTTATTTTAACTAACTCTATTTTATCACAAATAACGAAAAAAAGAATCTATTATCAATTCTTTTTTGGTTTAATTTGCTTGTAATAGTTTTTAAAAATATTAGAAAGCTCATCTTTTTCTGCTTTGCTCATTGGGATTAGAGGATCTCCATCTATTCTTTCAGCATAAGTAGATAAAGTTTGTTCTAAACCTAGAACTTTTCCTTCTTTAACAAATAATACTGTAGGAAAATATAGCCTTTTTATTGAATCATCGTTTAAGCCACGATAAACCGGTAAAACTTCTTTTAACAAATCAATTAATTTATTATACTCTTTTGTGCCTTTTTTATCAGTAACTATTTTTCCTTTTTTATTTAATGATAAACTGTTTCTATCCTCATGTTTATTAAAATAATAGATAGTATCAATTCCATAATCAATAGCAGATGAAGCTAGGACAGGTGTTAAGTTACGACACCAAGGACACTCTGGAAAACCAAAATAAATAATTCCCGTTCCATTATCTAATATTTCGAATATTTTATCATAATCTACATATTCAATTGGTACATAAGAAGGTATTTCTACATTTAAATACTTATCTGTATCAGAATTTAATTGTTCATATTCTTGTTTAAAATTTAAAGAATCATTTGTAATTACATACGAATATTGCTCATCTTTCTTTCTGTCTTTAATAAAATTATAAAAAATTGGACTACACAATATTAGTGTGATTAAAATGCCAATTATGATTTTTAATTTTTTATCCATAATTACCTACTTATTTTATTTGATTCATGACTTCTTCAGCGAAGTTTTCATTTCTTTTTTCTATACCTTCGCCAACCTCGTAGCGAATCATATTTAACACTTTACCTTCATTATTTTTAACATAAGTTTCTACGTCAATATCACCATCTTTAATAAAGGTTTGGTTTATTAAACATATTTCTTTAAAATACTTGTTTATTTTACCTAGAACAATCTTATCAGCGATTTCTGATGGTTTACCTTCATTAATGACTTCTTCTGTTAAAATCTTTTTTTCTTTTTCTATAACTTCTACTGGTACTTCGTCTTGTGAGATATATTCTGGTTTCATTGCAGCTGCTTGCATAGCAACATCTTTTGCAACTTCAGTATTAGCTCCTTCTAAAACAACTAAAGAAGCAATTTTTCCTCCCATATGAAGGTATGAACCAAAGTTTTGGTTATCATTTTTAGTAATTATTTCATATCTTCTGAATGATAATTTTTCACCAATTTTAGCTGTTTTTGCAATTATTAAATCACTAATGTTTCCTTCACCTGTATCAAGTAAATCAGCTTCTTCTTTGGTTTTAGGATCGTTATTTAGAATTGTTTTTCCTATTAAGTCTATCATATTGATAAATTCTTCATTTTTACTTACAAAATCTGTTTCACTATTAACTTCTAAAATAACAGCTTTGTTATTATCAATATAAATATTTGCCAGTCCTTCTGCTGCTATCCTTTCAGCTTTTTTACCTGCTTTTGCAATTCCTTTTTCTCTTAAATAGTCAACTGCTTTATCAATATTTCCATTTGTTTCTACTAAAGCTTTTTTGCAATCTAGCATACCAGCTCCAGTTAGTTTTCTTAATTCTGCAACTAATTTTGCATCAATCATATTATCATGCCTTTCTATTTTAGAACTTTGATAAGATCATCTTTTTTCATTGTTGAATAACCTTTAATTCCTTGTTTTTTAGCTAAAGCTTTTAATTCTGTTACTGTTTTTAATGTTAAATCTGCTTCTTCTGCTGCTTTTTCTTCAGCTATTTTTGCTTTAGTTGATTCTTCTTCTAAAGATTCAACTACTACTTCTTTTACTGTTTTGACTGGAACTATATTTTTATCTTTCTTGGTTTTATCTTCATCAGTTATATAATCCACCATTTCTAAATTTCGTGACTCGCAAATAGCGTTTGTTAAAACTCCTAAAATAACCTTTACAGAACGAACTGCATCATCATTTCCAGGAATAACAAAATCAACATCATCTGGATCACAATTAGTATCAACGATTCCAAAAATAGGAATATTTAATATTCTAGCCTCACGAATGGCGTTTATTTCTTTTTTTGGATCTGTTATTATTAAAGCATCTGGTAATTTTTCCATATCTCGAATACCACATAATACTTTATTTAATTTTTCATATTCTTTTTTTAATCCTATTACTTCTTTTTTAGGTAATACTTCAAACAATCCATTAGCTTCCATCTTTTCGATTTCTTCTAATCGTCTAACTCTTCTTCTTATTGTTCTAAAATTAGTTAAAGTTCCACCTAACCATCTTTCTATAACATAAAAAGACTCACTACGTTCCGCTTCTTCTTTAGAAGCCTCTTGTGCTTGTTTTTTGGTTCCAACAAATAAGAAAGAACCTCCATTATCAGCGATTTTTTTAATTTCTTCGTAGGCATTTTCAATGCATTCTACAGTCTTTTCTAGATTGATAATATAAATATCATCTCTAGCAGTAAAGATATAATCCTTCATTTTAGGATTCCATCTTTTTGTTTGATGTCCAAAATGAACACCTGCTTCTAATAAATAATTCATAGAAACAACAGCCATATAAAACACTCTCCTTTGTTTTTCTTCCATTTATATCTTTTTAAATAACTCAACCTTATGGCCACTAGAATTATTTAATCAATAAATGTGTATATTTGGTTTAAAAACCATTATTATTGTAACAAATAATAACCAAGTTTACAATTAAAACCTAATTAAATTTAGAAAACAACTTTTCACAAATCTATCTCTATTCCTACGGGACAATGATCACTTCCTAGAACTTGATCATATATGATTGAATTTTTAAGTTTATCTTTTAAAATTTCTGAAATTAAAAAATAGTCAATTCTCCATCCTGTATTATTTGCTCTAGCATTTCCCATATAACTCCACCAAGTATATTTATCAGAAATATCTGGATTTAGATATCGAAAAGTATCAATAAAACCATTGTTTAATATATTAGAAAATTTATTTCGTTCCTCTATTGTAAAACCTGCGCTACGAGTATTTGTTTTAGCA
>JAQUDY010000125.1 GCA_028685445.1 Bacilli bacterium | reverse complement strand
GGACCTAAAGTATTATTCATATTTTTAGGATAACCTAAAACAAGTACTTTAATATCTAATTCTTCTATAATTTTAAGAACTTCTTTAATAAGATTATCTAAATTTTGATATTTTATTAATTTATAAGGAGATGAAATTATTCCTTGTTTATCACTTATAGCAAGTCCTAAAGTCTTGGTCCCTAAATCCATTCCTAAATGTCTCATTATTTTAAATAACCTTTTAAAATAGCAGTTAAGATTTTACTTCTATCGTATTTTGATATTTTGCCTCTAGCATCGTTATGAGAAGATATATATCCAGGATCTCCACTTATTAAATAACCAACTATTTGATTTACTGGTTTATAGCCTTTTTCTTCTAAAGCATCATAAACTTCTTCTAGTGTTTTTTTAATTAAGGTATCCTCTATTTCTTCTATATTAAAATAATTTGTTTTGTCTAGCATTTTTTTATCACCTCTAGATATGTTTATTTTAGCACAGCTAATTTTATTATTCAATAAAGTTAAATGATATATTTGATTTTATTTCTGTTTTTCTTACTTAAATTCAGATTTATTTTTTTGCCAACACCATAGATTAATACTTCTATTCCTTTTTTATGATAATAATCAAATAACTTATCCGTAATAAAAGAATCTAAAATCATTATAAAATCATAATCATTTAAGTTTATATTACTGTTAAAAATATAATTTATAATCCCTTTTTTATATTTAGAGCTTTTAGGAATGTTTTTAAGATAAATATCATAAAAACTTGATATATAATATGTGTTCTTACTATCTAGATTTAATTCATTAATATTTATCTTTTCTTTTAGTTCTAAAAGAAAAAACTTGTTTTCATATTTATTAATAATATTTGATAAAAGAGGAATTCGTTCAATATTATTTTTACCAAAGTTATAATTTAAAAGTTCAAGATAAGTAAAATTTTTAACTAATCCAAAACCATCACTAACTCTTGAAATAAATGAATCATGAATTATTACTACTTTGTTATCTTTAGTTTTTCTTAAGTCTATTTCTACTCCAAAAAAAGCATTATTAAAAGCATTTTCTACAGCAGATGCTGTATTTTCTCCTATCTTTTCATCATAAAGACCACGATGTGCTATAAATTTCATAAAAAACCACCTAATATATTATATTAAGTGGCTTTAATTATTCTTCATTTAAAATGATTTCTTTAGTATTCATTAAGTCTGCTAGTGCTTCATCAACACTTGGTTTTGTTTTACTATCTGTTATATTTAAGTCTGCTATTAGATCATTTTCTTTTATTTCTATTTCTGTATTACCATTGTTTTTTTCAATTTCTTTTTCGTCTGTAATAATTTCTGGATTTCCTCTATTTTTCTTTTTTCTGAAAATAAAATACCCTGCTGTTGCTATTATAACTAAGCTAATAATGCTGATAATAATGATTAATAAAGTTTTATTAGATTTATTAGTTGTTTCTATAACAGCTGGTGTTGTTGTTACCATTACTTCATCAACATCTAGTCTAGTAATAGTTATATTATATATTTTTTTATCTTTTGTTTCAGCAGATGTAATAGTGATAGTTACTACATTTTCACCTACCATTAAATCTTCGGAATTTTTAATTTCTACTTTAGCATTCTCATCTTCTGGAGTTGCTAATATATTTAAAGAAGTTGTATCATTTGGAACAGTTAAAGTATAATCTAAAATTTTAGTATCAAATTTTTCGTTTAATATAAAATCAGTTACTTCTAAGTTTTGTAAAAATGCTGAATTATCAGTAGTTTCTCCTCGATAAATAATTAAATTATATTCTTTATTATCTGAACCATCTTCACTAGTTGTTGAAATAGACAGAATATTTTTACCTATTATTAATTCTGGTTTTATTTGATTGTTATAATTAGTACATCCTGATTCACATCTAATAGTTACGTTGCATCTATCGCAAGTAGTGTTTATAGTAACTGATTTAATCGTGTCTCTTAAATTTATTACTTTGTAATTACTTATAGATGCATTAAAAGCCGGTGATAATGTTCCAGATGATACTGATAAATTTGTTAAGTTTGCATTTTTACTTTTAACTTTTGTTGTTGCTTGATTTAAATTTATGTCTTTAGAATAATCAACACCATTTATTATATTATCATTCTCGTCATAAAAAACGACATTAGTAATTTTAATAGTTGTAGATGTATTTGTCGTACTATTATTAGTAATTTTTAAAGTTGCTAGAACAGTACCAGTTGTAAAATAACCATCTGTATTAAGTTCTAAAGAAGATTTATTTAGCGAAATATTTCCGGCTAGTGATAAGTTTTTTGTTAATGAAAGTGAGACAATACTACTATCAGTTGATCCTACAGTAAACTCAACTTTTTTTATTTTTTCTGTTCCAAGAGTAATAATTATATCATTAGAGCCAGTACTTCCTCCAGTTATACTTTTATCACCATCAAATGTTAAGCTAGCAGCATTAACACTTATATTTCCGATTAAAAATATTGCAAAAGTTAAAATAAACAAATTTATTATTTTTTTCAATTTAATTACCTCTTTACTATAAAATGATTTTATCATATC
>JAQUDY010000124.1 GCA_028685445.1 Bacilli bacterium | reverse complement strand
ACTTGTAAAAAATAATAACATATAATATAATAGGTGATATTATGTGCGGTGGACCAGGACCTTTTAAAGGTTTTTTCAGTATCTTTTGGATTTTTATATTATGCTTAGTAATATCTTATCAAGTTATAATTACTTTTATTTTTCCTTTTAGGTTTAACTTGCTTATTTTATTAGTAGAAGTTTATTTTCTTTTTTGGATTTTATGGAGAATAATATGGCCTTATTAATTTTTCAGTTTTATAAATATAAACTAATAATTCATTTACTCTAACAGTATTATCATATTCATAATTTACAAATGTTATTTTAGAAGGAATAGAAATCAATAAAAAAAACAGTTTTTTTTCTTCTTCACTTAAAGGAAATCTTTGATTATATATATCAAAAAAATTACTAAAATCATATTTATTATAATCATTTTTAAATAATTTTATTAAATCTAAAACTGGTGAATCTATTGTATATTTTTCCCAAGAAATAAAATAATCTTCAGTATTAGATAAACAATGATCAATTCCTAAATTATTATGACAATAAACTACTCTTTCTTTTGTTTTATCTGTCATCATTTTAAACCATTTATTTAACTCTCTTTTTAAAAACTCAAAATTTGCTATTAATTTACTACTGTTACGAATTAAAAGGTAATTAGAAGGACTCATAATTACTTCTCCTTTTATTCTTTCAAAGAGTTCATTATAATATAACTCAGTATCAATAATGTTACTTTCAATATTTTCATAAATCTCTTTAATATAATCAGCAGTAATAGGTTTAAAATAAGCTGTTTTATTATGTAGAAGAGCTAGTAAGTTAGCCATATCAGATGCTTTTTGATTTATAGGTACTTTAACACTTTTTATATAATCAAAAATATAATTATCTTCATCTTCAGAAATAATTTCAGGAAAATTATGAAATTGCCTAGTTTTTAAATAATCATGTAAGGATCTTAGATCCTTTTCTTTTTCTTTTATAACACATTTATCACTATTACTTGTTTCAATTATTTTACATCTACCTTTAATAGTTATCTTTTTTTGATCTAAATTACGACTCTTCATCAGCGATTATTAACTTCATATTGATAGTTAATTCATCTATATTATTTAATTTTTTTAAATCATTTAAACTTATATTATATTTATTACAAATACTCTCTACAGTATCATTAGGCACTACCGTGTGAACATGATAAGTTATAAAGTTTTCATCTGAATTAATACTATTAATTATTGTTTCTTTATCAACTTCTTCTTTAACAGTTTTTATATCATCGCGATTAATTTTTTCTAGATCTTTTACTTTTTCTAGTTGCTTTTCTTCTTCTATAGATTCTTCTTCGATTATTTTAGTTTCTGGTAAAACTTCTTCTTTATCTCTTTCTTCTTTTAATTCTGTACTTTCAGATAAATCAATTATCTCTGCATCGTTATTTTGTAAAAAATCTTCTAAATCACTTTCTTCGGCAAACTCTATTAAGCTTTGTTCTCCAGTAACTAAATATTCAATATGAACTGATAACTCATCTTCTGCCACATTATAAGTAAAATCAGTAATTTCAAGTTCGATACTATCTAAATTAATATTACTTCTTAGCTCAGTTTTAAAAGGAACTTTAAAACTAAAGTCTTCTTTATTTATGCTTACCTCATGTAGATGATAATCACCTGATATTGTAAATTCACCAATTAAATTAGAGTTTTCTATATCATAGCAGTGCTCTATTGAGATGCTTGTTATTGCATGAATATTATTTTTAAATAAAAACTCTTTATCTAGTACATATACCTCATTCATATAATCATCCTTTCTAAAAAATTATATGATTTTATCAAAAAAATACTACAAAAACTTAATTTTTTGTAGCACCAAATAATTTTTTATAAACTTCATCATATTTAGAAACAAATACTAATGAGATATCATCTCGAATAAACTTAGGTATATCTAAAGTCTTATTAGCACACTCTTTTGGTAAATAAATCTTTTTAATACCATTATTATATGCGGATATTATTTTTTCTTTAATAGATGAGATAGCCCAAATATTTCCATATAAATCTAATTTACCAATAAAAGCTGTTTTATTATCTATCTTTTTATTTAAAATTAAACTTAATATAGATGTTGCTATTCCTAAAGAACCACTATAACCATCTAACAAATAGTTAGAGTCAAAGTGGAGATGAAAACCTTTATTTTTTATATTTTTATTATCAAGATAATTAGTATTTTTAAAATAACTAATTATCATTTTAATATTATCTTTTAATGCCTCACCTATATTACCAGTAACAACAATACTATCATCAGGAATAAAAATCGAGCTTACATTAATTATTTGTCCACCTAGAGGAGTAACTCCAATTATATTGCATAAACCAACTTCTGATTTTCTTAGTTTGAACTCATATAATTTACTGCCTAATACATCATTAATAAACTCTTCATTTATTTTACTAAATGGAACTTTATTAATAATAATAAATCTAATTAGTTTATCTAAAATTCTTTCTAACTCTCTAACTCCACTTTCTAAAGTATAGTTACTAATTATATAGACAATTAATTCATCTTTAATCTTTACTTT
>JAQUDY010000023.1 GCA_028685445.1 Bacilli bacterium | reverse complement strand
ATAACCTAGAAACAAACGATCTATTAGATTACCAGAAATGCCTCCAAACAATAAGCCAAAAGAAATTATATTGCGAGTATTTTCTTTAAATGTATTCATATATCTATAAATAACTACTAAAACAATGATTGTTATTACTATTAAAAGAGATGTTTGATTATCCAAAATACTCCAAGCTGCTCCATAATTATTAACATTTGTTAAACTAAAAAAATTTGGAATTACTATTAATTCTTTATTAAAGCCAATGTATGAAGAAATTAAATTCTTACTAACTTGATCTAAAAATAATACAACACTTATAATAGTTAATATTTTTTTATTCACTTTGATCCCTCTTAAAAATTATAACATAAATAAAAAAAAACTGAGAAGTTCTTTTATTTATTTAAATTTACTAAAATTACATCATTACCTATTGTGACAATTTGCTTGAAAGTTATATTTATTTCGCTACCATAACTAATTCTTCTTAAAACTTTCACTGGCTCTACAATTAAACTATTAATATGACCTTCAGCCGTTATATTTATATCAACTATTTTGCCTAACCTAGTTCCATCTATAACATTAACAATATCTTTACGCTGTAAATCGCTCATAAGCATCTAGATCACCACTTTAATTATATGGTAATTACCTACTTTATTTCATTAATCTTTTCACATTTTTTATTGCGTTTTTTTCTATTCGTGAAACTTGTGCTTGGGAAACTCCTAAATCATCTGCAATTTCCATTTGTGTTTTTCCATATATATATCTTGCATATAGAATGCTTGCTTCTCTTTCATTTATAGTATTAAGTGCTCTTTTTAAACTTATAGCATCATCTTTATCTATTCTTTCTTTTTTATCAGCTAATTGATCAAGAAGATATATAGTATCTCCTCCATCGTTATAAATAGGGTCAAAAATACTTATTGGAGTTATTAAACTCTCAAGCGCTGTTGATAATTCATATTCTGTAAGATTTAACTCTTTACAAATAATATCTATTGTAGGTTCTATCCCATGCTCTAATGAATATTTATCTTTAAATTTAAAAATTAAATAAGCATTATCTCTAATACTTCTGCTTATTCTAACAGCAGATGAATCTCTAATAAATCTTTTTATTTCACCTAAAATAAGCGGCACAGCATATGTTGAGAACATAACGTTATATTCTAACGAGAAATTATCAACAGCTTTTATTAAACCTACACAACCTATTTGAAATAAATCATTTATATCGTGTTTTCCATTATTATATTTTTGAATAATGCTTAATACTAATTTTAAATTACCATTTATAAGCTCTTCTTTAGCTAAAAGATCACCACTTTGAAATTTTTTAAATAAAGGAATCATTTCTGAATTTTTTAATACTTTTATTTTATTTGTATCTAATCCTGTTATCTCAACTTTATATTTATTCAAATAAAAAACTCCTTTCCCTCTATATATTGAGTAAAAGCAGTTTTTTTTATTCATTTTAAAAACTTGATTTTATGGATTTACTAACTTAAATAGTCCGTATCCAATAGCGATTCCCGCTAAAATTGTTAAAATAATTACTAAAACTAATATAATCCCTTTCACAGTTTTGCTCATTCCAGCTTTATTAGTTATATCGGTGTTTTCCATATCACACTCTCCTATCATTAATTATATTATACTTCAAAATAAAAGTCAAAAATATTATTCAAATTAGACATTTTTTTAGACGATAGTATCGTTAATGATTAGATGATTTAACTTTTCTGGTACTTCTTTAATCATTTCTTTTAATTTTTTTGGTCTAAATACATAATTATCTAAATCACTAATTAAAACCCATTTAAATATTTGATCATCTTCTTCTAGTCCTAAAAATTCTCCTTCTTTGTTTAAGTCATACTTTTTTTCATCTATTATTAATTCATAAAAGAATCCTAATTCATGATGTTTTTGGTTGTTAAGATAAAAAAATGATTCGGCAATATATTTAAGCTCGACTTTTTCATTTATTATTCCCAATTCTTCTTTTAGTTCTCTTTTTATCCCATCTAATGTATTTTCACCCATGCTCATTCTCCCACCAGGTAAAATCCATGTATCTTGCCAAATAGCTCTATGAATTAAGACTTTATCTTTGGCTTTATTATATATTATACCCGCAACTCTATAAATAAATCTTTCTTTTTCATTTCTTATCGTTAACATACTAACCTTCCTTCTTTAATTGCTTATTATATATTACCAAAAAAAGAATAAAATAAAAACTACAAATTATCTTCCTTCCAAAGTTGTTTGTAGTTTTTTAATAACTTTCTTTTCTATTCTAGATATATAAGATTGACTTATTCCTAAAATTTCTGCTACCTCTTTTTGAGTATAATCATCGGTATTATTAAGCCCGTATCTTAAAGTCATTATTATTTTTTCTCTTTTACTTAAATATTCTAATTCACTTGTTAAACTTTCTTTATCAATTTTTTCTTCAAATTCTTTATATACTATATCTTCTTCTGTTCCTAAGATATCTTCTAAATGTAGTTCATTTCCTTCAGAATCATAAGATAAAGCATCCTCAAAGCTTATTTCTGATTTTCTTTTTTTGTTTTTTCGAATAAACATTAAAATCTCATTTACGATACATCTACTACAATAAGTAGCTAGTCTTATATTTTTATCCGGCTTATATGTTTGGATTCCTTTTATTAAACCAATAGATCCGATACTAACTAAATCTTCTATATCATAGCCAGTACTTTCATATTTTTTAGCAAGAAAAACAACTAATCTTAAGTTATGTTCTATTAAAACATTTCTAGCATTAAGGTCTCCTGCTTTATTTTTTAAAATGTAAGCTAATTCATCTTCTTTTGATAATGGTGGTGGAAGAACATCTGTTGCTCCAACAAAAAATAGTTTACTTTCTATCTTCAAAACTTCACATATCCATAATAATATCTTTTTCATAAAGCCTCCGTATTTAATAATATTTTAACTCCGTTTAAACTTACATCCGATAGACCTATTAAAACTTTTTTAATCTTTTTTTTATTTATAATAACTTTCTCTGGTTTAAAAACTTCAAGTAATCCTTTGTTATTAATAACTTGATAAGGGATAAAAAAAGTTTTTACTTCTTTAATTACTAAATTTTTGTTAACTAAAATTATTGGTCTTCCAAAATAAGGGTCTATCAATTTATTTCCTGTATCTAAAAAACCTGTTTCCGATATTTTTTCTCCCATATAGTATATGTCTACATCATAGTAATTAGAATAAGTATCTTTAAATCCTTTCTGAAATTTTATGTATTTATATAATATAATTGGTGCTATGACTAACAATAAAATAAAATTTATTTTTAGACCATTTTTATCAAAAACCAAACCATTATTAATAAGAGTTATTTGATTATTAAGAAGATATATACTTCCTCCTAAAATGATACTAACTACATATAACCAGAACAAATTATCTTTGAAATATTTGAAACTTTCATATTTAAACGCGGTTAAAACCATAATTATACTTATTACTAATTTAAATATTAATAATATTAAACTACTTTTTATAATAAATAAAGATAAAGTGGAAAAACTTCCTATTAATGATGCGTAGATAATCTTTTTGAAGTTTGTTTTTCTTTTTAAAAGTAAATCTACACTAATAAGAAGTAAAGCATCAACAAAAAAATTGATTATAATAATTAAATCAATATAAATAATCATAGCATCACCTATTTTATTATAAAAAAAAGACACAGAATATTGTGTCATTTTTAGTCTTAATTTAAAAGTTATCTCTATCTCTTAGAAATGGTGGTATATCGAAGTCTGAATCATCTTCAAGAATTGGAGTGGTTCTTTCTTCTACTCTCATTCCATAATCAATATTTCCTTCTTCTTCAAAACCTGTTGCGATAACTGTAACTATTACTTCTTCATTTAAATTCTCATTTATTACTGCTCCAAATATAATATTAATATCTGTATTAGCTGATTGTCTAACGACTTCAGCAGCATCTTCTGCTTCAAACAAAGTTAAGTTGGTTCCACCAGTAACATTTATTATCGCATCAGTAGCACCAGTTATGCTTGTTTCTAGAAGTGGAGATGATACTGCTTGTTTTGCAGCTTCAATTGCTCTATTTTCACCAACACCTAGACCAATACCAATTAAAGCGTTTCCACGTTTTTCCATAACAGCTTTAACATCGGCAAAATCCAAGTTTACTAATCCTGAAACAGCAATTAAATCACTTATAGACTGTACTCCGCGATGTAAAACATTATCTACTTCTTTAAATGCTTCAAGCATTGGAGTTGCTTTATCAATGATATCTCTTAAGCGGTCATTAGGTATTACTATTAATGTATCTACATGTTTTTTTAATTCATCTAAGCCTAAAACCGCTTGTTCCATTCTTTTTTTGCCTTCAAAACGAAAAGGTTTAGTTACTATTCCTACAGTTAAAGCACCTAAATCTTGTGCAATTTCAGCTATTACAGGGGCTGCTCCTGTTCCAGTTCCGCCACCCATTCCGCAGGTAACAAAAACCATATCAGCACCTTTTAACATTTCTTTAATTTCTTCTTTGCTCTCAAGTGCTGCTTCTCTTCCAACTTCTGGACTTGCTCCTGCACCAAGACCACCTGTAATTGATTCTCCAATTTGCAATTTATTTTCAGATTTAGAAGCGTTTAATACTTGTAAGTCAGTATTAGCAACTATAAATTCTACGCCTTTTACGCCTGATTCAATCATTCGATTTACTGCGTTACAGCCACCACCACCTACACCTATTACTTTAATTTTAGCAATTTGATCCATCTCTAATCCAAACATAACTTAATCTCTCCTTAATTATCAAAAAAATATCCAAATATTTTGCCTAATATTGAATCGCTAGGAATTGATATTTTAGAATCTTTATTACACATATTTTCTATATCTATATCACTAACTGTTGAATATTCTCTATGTCTTAATTTTAATTTTTCGTTAAAAAACTTAATCATTCCTAAGGAAACACTGAATTTATTGTCTCTAGCGCCTAATGTATTAATGCTACCTATGCTTGCTGTTTCTCCAAACAAACTAGTAAGCGCTATATTGAAATCTTTAAATTCGGTTAATCCTCCTGTTATAATTATATAACTTATTTCCTTTTTTGTTAAGTGGTTTATTGAAGTTTTAATACTTTTTAGTATTTCTATTACTCTACTACTAACTATTTCTGTTAATTCATACTGGTTTATAGTTATTTCTTCATTATCTTTATTAATCACTTTCAATTTTTCTTTAGGGCTTGCTCTTCTTATATTTGCTAGAGCTAATCTTTCTTTTAAATACTTAGCTTCTCTTAATTTCAAATTATATATATAAGAAATATCTTTATCAATATTAAAACCACCTAAATCAAGTACTTCATTATTAATATAAATCCCTTTGCTAACTACACTTACGTGAGTTTTAGAAGCACCAATATTTACTACTATACCTGTTTTCATATCTAAATAATCATTTTTATAATTATAATAATCAACTAATCCAACTGAGCTTATATCAATAACTTCTAAACCTACTTTTTCTAAAACATTGATTATATCATAAACTTCTTTTTTAGAAGCTGTTATTAATACTGTTCTAGCTGTAATACTTTTTCCTTTTTTGTTAAAAGGCGTTTTAACTTCTCCATCTCCAACTCTAAAATAAATTGGCATAAGAGAAACAAGTTCACTACTTGCGTTTATTTTATTATAAGCTGTACTTTGCATAATTCTTAAAATGTCATTACTAGTAACTCTGAAGTCTGGACTATTAATATTATTAGTTGCTTCACTAACAATAAAGTTATTTTCAGTAGTAGGTATATTTGCAATAACTTTTTTTATTTTAAAATTTAACTTAATAGATGCTTTATCAATTACTAGCTTTATAGACTTGATAAGTGCTATTTCATCTACTATTTCATAGTCTTTAAAACCTTTTGTTTTTCCATCTATAGCACATAAAATATTAAAATCATCGTTAATAAATTCTGCTACTACTAATTTTATAGTATTCGTACCAATATCTATGCTACTTATTATTTTTCTCATATTTATGCCCTCTTATTTTACTTTTTTTATAAAAATAGACCTTAGCCTTTGTATGATATTATTATAACATGTAATACTAAATTTGGAAAATAATTTACGTAAAATTTATTAATTTAAAATTGCTAATATACTTATTATAAGCTATAATTTATATAGGTGATTGATTATGTTAACAAGTTTATTAATCTTCTTAAATAAACTAATTACATTAGCATGTAAAATATTTAAGAAAAATGGAACAGTCTATCCTGCTAGTATTGTTTTAAAATTAAATAAAGATATTTTAGAAAAAATAAAGTATCCTAAATACGTAATTGGAGTAACGGGTTCTTCTGGAAAAGGTTCAACAACTAGTTTAATAGCTCATATTTTAAAATCAAATGGTTATAAAGTAGTTTGGAATAAATCAGGCTCTAATGTTTTAAATGGTGCTGCAACTTTAATAATGAATAATAGTAGTATTATTACTCATAAAGTAAAAGCAGATGTTTTACTTTTAGAACTAGATGAATCTTTTATTAAAGAAACTTTTAAAAAAAGCACTTTAACACATCTAGTCTTAACTAACATTACAAGAGATCAGCCTGCTAGAAATGCATCTGCTGAGATAGTTTTAGAAAAGATTATAAACTCTATCGATGAGAATACTCATTTAATATTAAATGCTGATGATGCTATAGTTAATAAATGTACTTTAAAACATAAAGGAAAAATAACTACATACGGGATTGATAAAACAAAATATAGTTTAGATAAACCTATTAGTTATTGCTTAGATGGAGCTTACTGCCCTAAATGCAACAATAAATTAATATATGATTATTATCATTATGGACACTTAGGGAAATATAAATGTTCAAATTGCGATTATAAAAGAAAAGTAGATTATTTAGGATCTAAAATTGACTTAGAAAAACAAACTATGTTGATTGAGAAAAATAAAGTTCATTTATATAAAGATGTTTTCTTTATAGCTTATAGTACTTTAGCAGCGTACGCTCTTTCTAAAGAATTAGGACTGAAAGACTCAGACATATTAAAAAATCTAAATATTAATATTTTTGAAACAGAAAGAATGAAAAAGTTAAAACTAGATAATAGAGAAATAAATATGCTTGAGAGTAAAAACGAAAATAATTTAAGCTATATCCAAAGTCTAAATTATATTAATCAATACCCTAAAAATAAAACTATTATATTAGGATTTGATAATGTTTCAAGACGTTATAAATATAATGATATCTCTTGGTTATATGATATTGATTTTAGTATTTTAGATACTAAAAATATAGATCGAATCTTTTGTATTGGACGGTTTAGATTTGATGTTGCTGCTAGATTAATAAACTCTGGAATAGATCCTGATGAACTTATTTTAGTAGATGATATTAGTAATATAATTACTTTATTAAGTGAAAATAGTTCTGGAAAGATATTTACAATGGTCTGTTTTGATATGACAGAGATTCTGCAAAATCTTTTCATTAGGGCTGAGGAAGGTGATGAAGATGAAAATTAAAATCGCTCACTTATACTATGATTTATTAAATCTATACGGAGAACAAGGAAACGTTTTAGCTTTAGTTAACGCTTTTAAGCTTCAAGACATTTCTTCTGCAGTAGATTTGTTAACAGTTGGAGATAAGATAAATTGGAATAAATACGATATTATTTATATCGGTTCAGGAACTGAAAATAGCTTATTAATAGTTATTGAGGATTTCAAAACACATATTAAAGACTTTAAAAAAGCAGTTAAAGATGGAAAATATATTATAGCAACCGGAAACTCTCACGAAATATTCGGAAAATTCATCGAAATGAATAATCAAAAACATGAAGCTTTAGGAGTGTTTGATTATTATGCTAAACAAAATCCAAAAAGAATAGTTGGTGAATCCTTTATGGAATTTGAAGGTTTATCACCTATAATTGGCTTCCAAAATAGGAATACAGTAATGCAGCGTCGTGGAAACTATTTATTTAGTGTTCTTAATGGTTATGCTGATAATTATAAATCTTCATATGAAGGATATAGAGAAAATAATTTCTTTGGAACATATATGTTAGGACCTTTATTAATTAGAAATCCGCATTTTACTGATTACATAGTTAAAAGTATTTTAAAAGAAAAAAAATTAGCATATGAAGAAACACTCAATACTTTTGAATATAAAGCATACAATGAATATTTAAAAAACTTTTACGAATCGTAAAAGTTTTTATTTTAATTCTAATAGATTACATGTTCCACCATGTTTATCAACATAGGCATTAACTGCATCAAATAACTGGTAAGTATATTCATATTTAGTAAGATCAACTATATCACTTAAGTAGGCGTTTCCTCCAAGTCGATAAATATCTTTTATTTTATTACTTTCTTCAATATGATTCACTTTATACATATTAAACATACCACTTTTTGTTTCGATGATTTCAACATCTATTTTATAATGATAATGGTCTTCCCCTACTTTACAGTTAATTACATCTTGACCAATAAACCAAGCATAAGTACTTGTTTTTATATTCCAAATGATTAAACCTATTATAAATATAATTAACATAATTCCTGAAAATTTTAATATTTTCATAATCATCGATGCTAGACGCTCGGTATTTGTTATTTTAGATTCTAAAATATCTCTTATATCATTATCTACTAGTTCATCTAAACTTATATTAAATACTTTAGCTATTTCTTTAGCTGTATTAATATCAGGAGATGACTCTTCGAGTTCCCATTTACTAATAGTTTGCCTTGATACATATAACTTGCTTGCTAAATCTTCTTGGGATAAACCTGCTTTTTTTCGTAAATTAACTATTTTTTTTCCTAACATAATATTACCTCTGTATTCATTATATAACAATTCTTAAGTTTATCTAGCAAAAATGCATGGAAAACATGTAAAAAATGATTGCAAATAAAAAAATGAGATTAATCTCATTTTTAAACACAATCCACATAAGCATCGCTTAAGCATCTAACAGCGCAGCAGCAATCAGTATCCATTGTAAAGAAACTATCTGTAGCAGTCCACTGAGCGCCACATGGGCCTGGTTCATCATTAGGAACCAAAACTCTAAAAGTACAGCAATTACCTTCTAATTTTTCTACTCTAAATACTGATGAACAATTTGCTGATGGATTTTCACCAGTTGAAGTAGAACAAACTTCAGTTAAATTTTTACTAACAGGCATACTAAACGGAACTCCATTTCCACAGCATGTAAACAATTGAATTGGTCTAGTATTATACCCTAAACTTTTAGTTCCTCCTCCTAATACTGGTCTATCACAAGAATCGGTGCATGAATCAGGACAAGCCTTATCTTGTAAAACATTTATAACTTTTAATATTTCAGTAATACAATTACCTCTTCCAGAGCGTTCATTATTACACATATATTTTCACCCTTTCATATATACTCATTATATTTTATGATGGTTTTTCAAATAAGTGATGTTATTTTTCACATTTATAGTGTATAATTGTATTGGTGATAAGATTATGTGGTGGCAATATTTAATTATATTTTTTGTTTTAGTAGTTATTTCTCTAGTAATCGTTAAATTAAATAAAAAGAATTTTACGTTTGAAATTAATAAATTAGTTCAATTTTTAGGTGGTAAGGATAACATCTTAGATACAGAAGTTAATATGTCTAGATTTAAAGTTACTTTAAAAGATGTAACTTTAGTTGATAAAGATGCCATACAAAAATTAGGCGCTAAAGGAATTGTAGAGATTGATAATCAATTAAAAATAATTTTTGGTCCAAATGCTAGAGCATTAAAAAAATACATTAGTGAAATGAAATAATCACTAATGTATTTTTATTTTAATATGATTTTAGTTATAGATTTTTTTCCTTTTTTTAAAATAAACTCTTTTTTTATTTCTTCATAATCAGGATCTAAAATTTTCTTATTATCAATAGAAACTCCACCTTGCTTAATTAATCTTCTAGCATCACTTTTTGATGTTGAAAAATTAGCTTTTATTAGTATTTCTAAAATATTATTACAGTCTTCTATTATTACTGTTGGCATATCATCAGTTTGGTTTCCCATAAAGATTTGTTTACTAGTTTCTACTGCTTTTATATAATTATCTTCCCCATGAAGGAAAGTAATAATATCTTTTGCTAAAGCTTTTTGGGCTATTCTTAATTCTGGTTTTTTTTGATGTTCCTTTTCTATATCTATAATTTCTTCGGGTGATAAGAATGATAACTTTTTTAAATAATCTATTATCATTTTATCATCTTGATTAATAAAGAATTGATACATTTCATATGACGATGTTAAATTTTGATCTAACCATAAAGCATTACCTTCACTTTTTCCGAATTTTTCTCCATTCGTATCTAATATCAGTGGCATTGTTAATGCAAATAATTCAGTTCCTTGTTTTTTACGCGCTAACTCTAAACCGGCAGTTATATTTCCCCATTGGTCTTGCCCACCTATTTGTAAAACACAATTTTTATTATTATATAACCATAAAAAATCTAATGCTTGCATTATCATATAAGAGAACTCTGTATAAGTTATTCCCACATCTAATCTAGATTTTACTGTTTCTTTTGCTAGCATATAATTTAAACTGAAGTATTTTCCGAAATCTCTTAAATAATCAATGAAATTTATATCTTTAGACCAATCATAATTGTTTACCACTTCAAAGCCAAAAATCTCTTCTACTTGTTTTCTTAACGATTTGTAATTTTCTTCTAGCTCTTCTTTTGTAATCATCGGTCTTTCTGA
>JAQUDY010000123.1 GCA_028685445.1 Bacilli bacterium | reverse complement strand
AACAAATTCAAACTCTTCATCATCTTCGCTTTTTATTTCTAATTCTTCTAAATCTTTTGTAAAATTAAATTTTCTTACATCAAAACCTATCCCTCTTATAATACTCATTATTAAAAAGTAATATTGAGGTAAAGAAAGTATTATAAAAAAGTCTCTGTAAGCTAACGAGCTTCGTTGTGTCAAAGAAGCTTCTCCAATAGAATTCATTACTCCTAGTGCAATTAAAACCATTATAATAAAACAAGATAATAAACAAACAATAAAACATAAAATAACAAAGGCTTTTCTTTTCTTCTCATTAACAAAAACATAGCTAGCGAAAAAAGAATTATAATAATAATTAGAATATATAAGAAATTATTTATATATTGTGCTGCTAACCCGAGTGATCCAATTATATTTTCTTTTGCATAACTTGAAAAAAAACCACTTATTTTACCAAACATAGTTATAATACTAAAAATCATTATTGATAGAATAATATGTATTATTTTAAAGTTTTTTATTAAAAATGCATATGGTTTTTTTAATATCATCAATATCAACCCTTATTATATATAATTATAACAGAACAAAAGATTTTACTCAAACAAATTTAATTTAATTAAATTCGATTTTTTCTATAATTTATTGACTATAAGTTGACCTTCCTTTAAATAAATTGCCGGATTTTCTTTTGTAATATTATTAATTGAGGTTGAAAATATCTCAGTAATTAAAGAGATCGTGTCACCTTCTTTTGTTATATAATAAGAATAATTATTTTTAGGTAGCATTATCATTTGATTTTTAAAAACATAATCCGTTGGATCAAGTCCGTTTAAAACTGCTAATAAGTTTGGATTTATATTATTTTCTTTTGCTATAGTAAACAAATTACTGTTTTTTTCTATTTGATAATATTCAAAATAATTTACTTCTTTAAAATTTGTTTTTAAATCATTCATAAAATCACCTATTATAAACTATTCTATATATAAATATTTGTTAATCAAAAATAAATATTTTTTTATCAAAGTTAAAATTCCACTCATTATTTTCTAACATTTTAACTTCACCAGTTAATGGTGTATATAAATAAAGAGCGTTATCAACTAGATAAAAAACTTCATCCCTGTTTGTTTTTACTATGTTTTTTATTTTTTTGTTTGAAATTAAAATAAGGTTATTGTCAATGTTTAAATATAACTTATCATTTAAAACTACGTAATTATATGTTATTTGTTTAGAAAAGTATTGTTCTTTATTTATTAGTTTGTTTAAAGATATATTTTCCCATTTATTATTGATATATATTATCCCTGATTTTTTTTCAGTTCCAATTATTTTAGTAACTTCTTTATTAATATTAATTTTATATTGAATCTTATGTTTTTTATCAACTAAATAAACATTTCTATTATGATCACCTAAATAATACGAATTATAGGAAATCTCTTTATCTAAATCAATTTTAGATAGTTCTAAACTTTGAGTATTAATAACAAACATATTTGTAAAATAATATTCTTCATCATAATTTGGAGTTATTATATATTTATCATCATTATATGTTAATAAATTATTATATTCATCGTAATTTAACAATTCTATGGTTGTGTTTTTATTTTCATTTAAATAATCATATCCTTTATAATTCCAAATAAAGTATTTTTTGTTATAATAATTATAAATATTAATGTTTTTATATGATTTTATTATATTCTTATTATTTTTTTTTAAAAGAGTTTGATAATTTTCTATAACTGCTTCTGACATTAGTCTAAAATCCTTTAAGTTAGATTCTTCGTAACAGATAGGGTATAATTTTTCAGCGACATGAATAGATAAGCATACTTCTTTATCTAAGTCTAAAATATCTATTTTATTTATTAATTTTCTTTTATTTAAATATTTACTATCAATTAGTAATGGAAAATCTAAATTATTATGTTTTATTATAAATTTGTACATTTTTAAATCAGAAAGATAACTTTCTGTTATTTTAATTTCTGCAATTTTATAATTTAAACTATAATCTTTTGGTAAATAAATAGTTAATAGAAATGATGTGAACAAAATTACAAATATAAAGATTAATAAATATATTTTTTTCATTTTACACCTTTAGAAAAAAAGAATTCTATTAAGAATTCTCATTAACTTTCTTTTCTTTTTGTTTATATTGTTTTTTTGCTTTAATCATATAGGATGATATAGCTTCTTGAATCTCTGGTAAAGATTTATTTGATAGTTTAGAAACATGAATCAATTCTTTAACAGTATCTATTGTGATTGTTCCCCACAATAATCCTGCATCTACTCTTAAATCATTATATAAGTCAGGAGTTACAAAAGCTACATCATAACCAACTATTAAACGGTTTTGAGCAACTATTAATCTCTCAGTGGTTAACGCTATTACTGCAGTGTTAAAGAAACTACTTGGAATATTATCATTCTGACCTGCAAAAGCATATAATACTTTCTCATTTGAATGTAAATATTTTTCTAATAACTTAGAATGTTTTTTTAATCTCCACCAAGTAACTGTCCAAGGGTATTTTTTTTTAAAATTTTTAACTAAACTATATGTCATAAATATTACCTTTCTACTTTATCATGCCAATTG
>JAQUDY010000122.1 GCA_028685445.1 Bacilli bacterium | reverse complement strand
TAGTAATGCTCAAAAGCTTATTTTAAATGGATTTCTTATTAATATATTTAAAACTAAAAGTTTTATTACTAAAGTTAAAGAGATAATAAATTGGAGGTGAAAAAGTGAATAGAGAAGATTTTCCTATGTTTGATCAAGATATAGTATATTTAGATAATGGAGCTACTACTTTTAAACCCAAAATAGTCATTGATTCTATTGTTGATTATTATAGCAACTATAGTGCTAATGCTCATAGAGGTGATTATTCTATATCTTATAAAGTTGATGTTGAGTTTGAAAAATCAAGAAAAAAAATTGCTGATTTTATTAATGCAGAATTAGATGAAGTGGTTTTTAATAGTGGAACTACTGAAGGAATAAATACAATTGTAGATGGATTTTTTGCGAATTTATTAGAACCAGGAGATGAAATAGTTATTAGCAAAAGTGAACATGCTAGTAATGTTTTACCTTGGTTTAGATTAGCTAATAAGACCGGAGCAAAGATTGTTTATGCACCACTAGATTCTAATTTACATATTACTTTAGAAGGAATAAAGAGTGTTATAAGTCCTAATACTAAAGTAATCGCACTAGCCGAAATAACTAATGTAGTGGGTGATATAAGACCAATAAAAGAAATTACGGCTTTTGCTCATCAAAATAATATATTTGTAGTATGCGATGGAGCACAAAGTGTAGGACATAAAAAAACAGATGTTAAGGATAACGATGTGGATTTTTTATTTTTTTCTGGACATAAAATGTGTGGTCCAACAGGAATTGGTGTCTTATATGGAAAAAAAGAATTATTAGAACAAATAGATCCTTTAAATTTAGGTGGCGGGATGAACGAATCTTTCGATAATGAAAAAGAAATGTATTTAAAAGAATTACCACATCGTTTAGAAGCAGGAACACCAAATATATCAGGTGCTATTGGATTAGGAGCAGCTACTGACTATTTAAAGTCAGTAGGAATGGAAAACATTGCTATATATGAGCAAAAATTAAAAAGTTATTTAATTGACAAACTAACTAAGATAGAGCATATTGTTATAGTTAATGAAGAAGCAGATTCTGGAATTGTTGCTTTTAATGTAGATGGAATATTCAGTCAAGATGTGGCTTACTACTTAAATAAATATAACATATGCGTAAGAGCTGGTAATCACTGCGCTAAAATATTAAAAAACGTAACTGGAGTTAAAAACACAATTAGAGTAAGTCTTTATTTTTATAATACTACAGAAGAAATAGATTCTTTAATAGAACTACTTCAAGATAAAGATAAAATATTAAAGGAAATGATATAATGGATCCTAATTTGAAAAGAGAAATAATGCTTGAAAATTATTCTAACCCATATAATTATGAAACCAAAACAGAAGAAGAGGGTTTTATTAAAGTTAACGGAAACATTGTATCTTGTATAGATGATATAAATATTTATATCAAAATAGAGAATAATAAAATAATAGATGCATATTTCGATGGTGAAGCATGCGCTATTAGTACCTCATCAAGTTCAATAATGATTAAGAACATTATAGGTAAAACGATTTTAGAAGCAGAGGAATATATTGAAAATTTCATTGCAATGATAGATGAAAAAGAATATAATGAAAAATTATTAAAAGAGGCTATTGTATATGATGAAATATATAAACAAGAATCTAGAAAGACATGCGCAACACTGCCTTACATAGCGTTAAAGAAAGCAATTATTAAAAATCAAAAAAATAAATGATATTGAATTTGCTATTTTAAATATTGTATGTTAAAATTACTGAAAGCGAAAATATAGGACTATAATTAATTAAATATTATAAAGAGAGTTAGTGTTTGGTGAAAACTAATTAATATAATTAATGAATCTACCTATTAGTGAAGTTAATAGCTTCCGGTTTATAGCCGTTATTTAAATTAAGAAAACACAAGGATGGTACCGTGCGAAGCACTCCTATAAGTACCATCCTTTTTTTTAGAAAGAGGATAAAATGAAAAAAAATTATTTATTATTTGTAGTAAAAGGTTTTATAATAAAATACCATCCATTACAAATGAATTAAATAAAAGCATTTATTTGTATAATGATATTCCTTTAGGGATATTAAAAGATGAAATAATTGGGTTTAATCCTATTATTATTAATGGAAATTTGGAGGAAATTAAATGATAGATATAAAATTAATAAGAGAAAATAGAGAAATAGTAAAGGAAAACATAAAAAAGAAATTTCAAAATGAAAAATTATCGTTAGTAGATGAAATTTTTACTTTGGACCATAAATATCGCGAATTTAAAGAAAAAGGCGACAACTTAAGAAGTGATAAAAATAAGTTAAGTTCAGAAATAGGCACATTAATGCGCGATAAAAAATTAGATGAAGCTAATAGTTTGAAAAAACAAATAGAAGAGATAAATAAAAAAATAGAAGTTTTAGAAAAAAAAGAAACCAAGCTAGAACAAGAAATTAAAGATAAAATGATGGTTATACCTCAAATAATGCATGAAAGTGTACCTATAGGAAAAGATGATACAGAAAATGTAGAAGTTGAAAGATTTGGAGAGCCAATAATACCAAATTTTGAAATTCCATACCATGCTGATATTTTAGAAAAAATAAATGGGCTTGATAAAG
>JAQUDY010000121.1 GCA_028685445.1 Bacilli bacterium | reverse complement strand
TCTATCGTGCTTTTCAAAATGCAGAAGCAATAATTTGTAAACCACCTAATGAATTCGTACACATTTTTTCGCCACCTGGTACTGGTAAAACAACTTATGCAGCAAAAATAGTAAGAGATAATGTAATAGCTAAACTTAATGAAGAAAATAAACCTGTTTATTCAAATGTTCCTCTAATAGGTGCGATTGAATTAAGTAATATTAAAGATTTAGGTAAGTATTTATACAAAGATTGTGTGATCGTAATTGATGAGGCTGGAACAGAGTTAAGTAATCGTAATTGGTATAATAATTTAGATTTAAACACTATTGATTTTATTAAGAAACATAGACATTATAATACTGATATTTATGTTTTTTCGCAATCACATGGTGATGTTGATAATAAATTTAGAGAATTAACTACTAAAATTTTAATGTTGCACCGTACTTGGAAACCTTTTCAAATCCATGCACATGCAATTAGAAAAAAAATGGACTTGATAAACGGTTCAATTGTTGAATATTATGAGTGGTGGGAAGAACAGTCTTTTAAGTTCTACAATCCAAAATTATGGGCATATTTTAATTCGTATGATATTGATAAAAGTAAAAAACAACAACAAGAAATAAACTACTACACAAAACTAGATTTAGATTAAAATTATACTATATACGAAGTATATAGTATAAAATTTAACTAGGGTTAAAAAGTGCGAAAAAAAGGGATAAGAAAAAGCGATCTAAAGTTGATCGCTTTTTTTATGTTATTATCCATAAATTTCAATTAATCTATTTTTAATTAATTTATATTCTAAATCTAATTTTATTAAACTATCGAAACTTATCATATCAATTGTTGAATTATCACAAAAACTTATAGCTAATATAAATTTTTTTCTTTCAAAATCAATATATTTGTCAATTGTGATAATTTGATCTAAATTAATTATAATTTCTTTTTCTTTTATTTCATAAAACATTTCTTTTCTCCTCCTAAAATCGTATGACCTTTTTGTCATGTGGTTATGACCTTTTCGTCATGTGGTTATGACCTTTTCGTCACTACTCAACCTATATATATATAAATTTAGAATAAAATATAGAATAATAATATCGCGCGTGCGCGCGTGAGATAAATTTTTTTAATTTTTAGATTGTTCGTCTAACCAATTATAATTAAAAATTTCTTTAAATTTTGCTGGTTCACTTTTTCTTAATTCTATAAATTTATTTATTGTAGGGATTAAATAAGCTCTATTATTTTTATAAATTATGTTTAAATAATTTTTTTCTTTCAATTCACTTAAACATCTATAAAATTGTCTAACTGATATTTTTAATAATTCTGCAATTTGTTTATAAGTTAAATAACAGTATCCAAATTCATTATTTGAATAACTACTAACGATCGCATAAATAATTTTTGCTTTATCAGATATATCACTAGTAATAATATCCGATTCCATAACAATATAAAAACTTTTTTGATTTTCCAAAAAAACACCTCCTTAATTTTCGATTTAAAGAGGTTTTTAGAAGTTTTAATATTTGTTTGGGTTAAATCTCATCACCCGCTCCAAAATAGTTAAAATCGCCCTAAAAACCTAAATTATGGGCTATTTTATAGAAATGTAGATTATAATTGTTGTTTTTAGATTGTTCGTCTAACCAATCATAATTTACAGTCTTAAGAGATTAATCTTTCTGATTAATCTTTTTTCTTCGCTTTTTTGAATGTGAACATAAGTATTTAAAGTAGTATTTACATCACTATGACCTAATCTTTCTTGAATTTGCTTGATTTTTACATTACTTTTATGTAGAATAGTCGCATGACTATGTCTAAAGTCGTGTATTCTAATGCGTTTAACTTGTGCTAGATCACAATAATAGTTCTTTTTTCGCTCTAAAGTCGTGCAAGGAATGGGTTTTACTGCTCCAAACAAGAAAAAGTCCTCATTAAAGCTAGAATAATTAAGTTTATAATGTTTAATAAGTTTTTTTAACTGCATATTAGTAAAAAAATCTAATTTAATCACTCTAATTTTGCCGTTTTTTGTAGGTGTGAGTAATCTTTTACCGTTAAAAAGTTCTTTTGTTAGAGTATGCTCTATTGTTAAAAATCCATTATTCAAATTTTTAACTTGTAAAGCTAAAGCCTCACCTTTTCTGATACCTGTATAAAATAGTGTCGAGAATAAACAACTATAAACAGGATCATCAACTTTTTTTATAAACTTTTTAAATGTTTTCTTATTCCAGGTGTTATTAACTACTTTTTTCTCTTCTTTTTGCCTAAATAATTTATTTACGCTGATCACAATGTTATTAACATCGTATACAAGCATTAAATAATCATATAGACCAGCCATTATGTGCTGAATTTGATTGTAAAACGAAGAATTATAACCCAAATTTTTAATTCGAGCTAAGAAATTGATATAAACTTCTTTATTAAGTTCATTAATCTTTATATTTCCTAGTTCAGGTAATATGTGATTCTTAAATTGTAATTGAATTTTATAGATTGTAGTTTGTTTTTTATTCAATTTTAAAAACTCTAAATATTCTACATACACCTCATTAATTGTTTTATTCATATAATTTCCCCTTTTTGTTTCCGTTTTTTGGAAACGCAGGTTATTATACAAATAAAATATAAA
>JAQUDY010000120.1 GCA_028685445.1 Bacilli bacterium | reverse complement strand
TCTTAAAGATAGTGAATTACCAAAATAATAATATGTTCTTAAGTAAAATTAGTATATAATTATAATATAATATAAAATATATAAGACTATTTAAAATTAGTCTTATTTGGACCGATAGCTCAGATGGTCAGAGCAGTCCGCTCATAACGGATTGGTCGGGGGTTCGAAACCCTCTCGTTCCACCATTTTTAAAAGTAAATTAAAACTCAAATATATTATTAAATTTTTAAGAAAGTTTTGGGTCATTTTATGGATAATTAACTCAGTTTGGAAGAGTTAGGGAATCAAACACTCTTGTCATACGTTCGATTCGTATATTATTCAACTATTCACCATATACATTCTGGTATCGTCCGAATGCGAAGCGATGAAGAGAAGAGCCTCTTATATTAGATGTATAAAATTTAGAAGTTAACCGGGCTTCTATCTGATTCAGCAATTAAGTTATGTTACCGGTTTTTAATATTTTTAAAATTTCAGTAGTTCTTTAGAGAAATTAGTATATAATACAATATAAGGAAGATTACAGCAAAAATCAAAGAATGCTCTGTTAAAGCAAAAACTTTCTTCCTGTTTAAATAAACTTATAAAAATTAAGGTTGATTTCAGCAAAAATTAAATACAACAATGCGATGTTAAATAAATTCAGCCTGTTATTAAAATTATTTTTTATTAAAGGAGATACATGAACATTTCTTTCCATGAAGAACAACTAAAACTATATAAAACAAAATAAAAAATTAAAGAAGGAGTTATATGAAATTATTTAAATTTAATGATAAAATTTTAAATTTGCAGGCTTGTACTAGTATTGGAGTTAATAAAAGTCGATTAAGAATTGTTTTTAATCTATCTCATAGTATTGAGATGTTTGATCCTAAATTATCTAAAAATATTATTGTTGCTGACTACAAATATTGGGATTTTGATAATGAAATTGATTTTAATGCAGGTTTGCAAAAAGTTAGTTCTCTTATTAAAGTAAATGAATTTTTTATTAGTTCAGATAAAAAACATTATTTTGTTAATCCTGATCAATTAAGTTATATTACTTTTGA
The DNA here is from genome assembly GCA_028685445.1 of Bacilli bacterium. Taxonomy (GTDB): domain Bacteria; phylum Bacillota_I; class Bacilli_A; order RF39; family UBA660; genus DUUS01. The sequence continues at coordinate 1,589 of JAQUDY010000120.1, read as the reverse complement.
CGATGACAATAATAGAATCATTTTTAATCTTAGTACTAGTGTAACTAAAAAAACAACAGGCACTTTAACTAATGATTATGTTTTTTGGACATTTAACACTAAAGATGAATATTTAGATAATATTAAACATATTGAGGTAAGGCTATGAGTGAAAAAGAAAAGGATATGGTAACTTCATTTATTCAAGATCGCAAAGAGGATATCGAGAAAAAAACAGTTAGTTATGTTAAAGCTATTTTAGATATCCACAAAGAGATTAAAGAATTAAATAAAGAAATCAAAACCTTAACTGATGAAGCAAAAGAAGAGCAAATTAATGTGAAGTTAGCAAAAAAAGCTATCAACAAATTAAAATATCTTTTAAAAACAAATGAAGATGAACTCGATGAAGAAGAAGAAATATTAGAATTCATTAAAAATGATGCTAATATTATTTCTGATATTAATGAGTTGATTCAAAAATAAAAATTTAAGGAGTACATATGGAGAGTTATAAAACACTAGTTAATCAAGCAGAGGTATTTTTATCAGAGGCTTGTAAATTTGAAACAAGACCAACAAAAGCAAGTTCAAAAAGACTTAGAGATGCAGCAAATGATATGAAAAAATCTGTAACTGCAGCTAAAAAAGATCTTATGGAAAATGATAAAACTTTAGGAAAGAATAAGTAGGGAAACCTACTTATCTCTCGTTTTTATAACCTTTGAACTTATTCATATCTTCTATATATCTCCATACTGTTCCTACAATATTTCCTACTTTAAAAGGCATTTGAATAAAGTTAAATTTATCTTCTTTTGATTTATCTTTGTTGATATCAACTGTCATATCACTATTAATTTTATAATTAGTAATTCCCATAATATCTAAAACATGCTCTATATCTTCTCTGCTTATAGCATTTTCTGCTAATTCTTGTTGCTCGCAAAATTCTTTAAAACTTAACATATTTACCTCCTTATAATGTATTGATAATATCTAATTCTTTAGTGGTTATCATAATTTCTTTTATTTCATTTGTATCTTTATCTATAGTAGATAATATATATTTAGTTCCATCTTTCTTTACATATGACATAAATTGATTATGTAAATAACTTAATAATGCTGAATTTTTAATTTCATTATCATTAGAATCAAAAATCTTATCGCCTTCACTTACTCCAAAATTATTTGCCATTATTTGATAAACATCAGTATCTTTTATAATGCGTTTATTTATTATGACTTCACTAATAGCTTTTTTATTTTCTTCAGTATCTTTATCAAGTTCAGTTTTAAGAACAGATAAAAATTTAGTATAATTATGACTACCATATTGTTCAATAAGAATCTTTGCAATACTTTTAGCAAAGTCTTCTACATGCATATTATCGTCAATTTTTTCGATAGCATTTAAAATATCTTTAGATGCAGTATCAACTACTTTCTGATCTTCATTACAAAAATCTTTAAAACTAATCATTATAACTCCTTGTTGGTATTTAAAATAAAATCATCTGCTACTTCAAAAAAATCTGAAGTAAATGTAAATAATCTTTTTTCTATTAAGTATTCTTTATCATAATTCTTTATCCTATAAGTAAAAG
>JAQUDY010000022.1 GCA_028685445.1 Bacilli bacterium | reverse complement strand
GAATCAACTAGAAAAAACATTGAAACTATGGAAAAACAGTTAAAAGAAATTGGTGCAACATATGATTGGAACTACGAAATAGACACATCAAATCCTGATTATTATAAATGGACTCAGTGGCTATTTCTAAAATTTTATGAAAAAGGTCTTGCTTATAAAAAAGAAGCTCCAGTTAACTGGTGCCCGTCTTGTAATACGGTACTTGCAAATGAACAAGTATTAAGCGGCGAGTGTGAAAGATGTAAAACTTTAATAACAAGAAAAAAAATGAGCCAATGGTTTTTTAAAATAACTGATTACGCTGATGAATTACTTTCTAGTTTAGATAAACTAGATTGGCCAGAAGCAACTAAAAATTTACAAAGAAACTGGATAGGTAAAAGTGAAGGAGCAATAGTTACTTTTAAAGTAGATGGTACAAATAAAGAGTTTGAAGTATTTACTACAAGGCCAGATACTTTATATGGTGCAACATACTGCGTTTTAGCCCCAGAACATGACTTAGTAGACTTAATTACTATTAAAAACCAAAAAAAAGAAGTAGAAAACTATAAAATAGAAGCAGCAAAACAAAGCGAAATAGATAGGACAAGTACAGTAAAAGAAAAAACAGGAGTATTTACTGGATCATATGCAATAAATCCTATAAACAACAAAAGCATACCGATCTATATAGCTGATTATGTTTTAGCTAGCTATGGAACAGGTGCTATAATGGCGGTTCCAGCTCATGATGAGAGAGATTTTGATTTCGCTACTAAATACAATCTAGAAATAACCCCTGTAGTGCAAAAAGTTACAGGAGAAAAAAGAGACAATGAAATACATAAAAATAGTATTGTTGCTGTGGTAAAAAATCCTAAAACCAATAAATATTTAACTATTAACTGGAAAGGCTTAGGAGGAAGACTATTTGTTGGAGGAACATTAGAAGAAAATGAAAGTCCACTAGAATGCGCTAAAAGAGAAATAATAGAAGAAACTGGATATAATGATTTAAAATATCTACATACAGGATTCCCTATTAATCATCATTATTATGCGTATAATAAAAACAAAGCATATAATATAAATTGTAAACTAATCTACTTTGAGCTACAAAGTGAATCACAAGAAAAACAAAAGTTAGACTTAGCTGAACAAGGAAAATTCATAGTTGAATGGGCAGATGAGGCAACAATATTAAATGAAGTAAAAGATGAGCTTCATAAAACCGCATTTACTAGAAGAAAACAAGAAGCTTACATCGGAGATGGAATCCATATAAATTCAGAACTTATAAATGGGCTTGATCAAGAAGAAGCGATAGAAAAGATAAACGAATTTTTAGAAAAAAATAAAACAGGTAAAAGAACAACTAACTATAAATTAAGAGATTGGTTAGTGTCAAGACAAAGATACTGGGGAGCACCTATTCCTATAATATACTGTGACAAATGTGGAATAGTTCCAGTTCCTGACAAATATTTACCAGTACTTTTACCCAAGTCTGCAGAGTTTACTCCTGATGGGGATAGTCCACTTAAAAAATCAAAAGAATTTATGAATGTAAAATGCCCTAAATGTGGGGAAGATGCTACAAGAGAATGTGATACACTTGATACCTTTGTATGCTCTTCGTGGTATTTTTTAAGATATCCAGATGCTAAAAATCAAAAAGAAGCATTTAATAAAGAAATTATAAATAAACTTCTTCCAGTAGATAAATATGTAGGAGGAATAGAACATGCAGTTATGCATCTTCTATATGCAAGATTTTTTACTAAAGCTCTTAGAGATATGGGATATTTAAATTTTGATGAACCGTTTACATCTTTAGTACACCAAGGAATAATACTTGGTTCAGATGGTGAGAAGATGAGCAAAAGTAGAGGAAATACAGTTGCACCTGATGAGATAGTAGAAAAATATGGAGCAGACATATTAAGAAATTATTTAATGTTTGGTTTTAATTATATAGATGGTGGACCTTGGACAGATGATGGAATAGTTGCAATCAACAGATTCTATAAAAAAATAGAAAGACTCGTAAAAAACTTTGATAACTCCAAAAAAGAAATTCCGGAATTAGAAAAAATTCTACATTACACTATAAAAAGTGTAACAGAAGATACAAACAATTTTCAATTTAATACATCTTTAGCTAGAATTATGGAATATTCAAATATGTTAGTTAAATATGAAAAAGAAGGAATACCTAAATATTACCTAGAACAACTTCTTTTAATACTAGCGCCATTCGCGCCACATATTACAGAAGAATTATGGTGTAATGTTTTAGATAATAAATTTAGTATACATAATCAGAAATACCCACTATATGATGATGCAAAAATAAAACAAGAAAGTACCGAAATAGGAGTTCAAGTAAATGGAAAATTAAGGGGGTCTATTTTAGTAAATAATAATATGAATGAAGAAGATGTTTTAAAAGAAGCGTTAAAAGAGCCTAATATAATAAAACATACTGAAAACAAAAAAATAGTAAAAACTATTATAATTCCTAAAAAAATAGTAAATATTGTAATAAAATAACCCAAAAGATTAATTGAATTTAATCTTTTTCTATGCTAAAATAAAAATACAAAGTAAGGTGAATATATGAAACACATTAAAAAGAAATACTTATTATATATGATACTAGGAATAATTACTGTTTTCTCAGTAATTATATTTGGAACTTTAGCAATATTTAGAGCAAGTAAAACTCAAAGTAGCTCTAATGTAATAAGTACTTTAAGTTGTATAAATGTATCAATAACAGGAAATAATTCATCCTTAACATTAAATAACACATATCCAATCTTAGATAGTGAAGGTGTTACTATTACGCCATATACTTTTACTGTGAAAAATAATTGTGATAATAACATTCAATATCAAATTATAATGTCCATTCAAAACTCAACAACAATTACAAATAAAGATTATGTAAAAATAGACTTAGATGGACCAGCAGAAAATAGAAAACAAATATTAACAAATATACCAATAGATACAGTATCAGGATTAACTGGATATCAAAGTAATTATACTTTAACAAGTCACTCATTTGAACCAAATGAAAGCCATATATATAATTTTAGAATGTGGTTAAATGGGGAAAACGAAGCAATTTGGAATGATAACTCAATAACAAATAAAACAATGTCAGTAAAACTATCAATAGTAGGAGTCGCTAAGACAGAAAGCTTTAATTCTCTAAAAAATAAAATTCTTGCCCAAGGTGGAGGAGCATCAGCAATAGAGGCTAAAGGAACACCAGCGTTTAATGTAATAAACGGAACTAGTGGACTATATGCTGCAGAAGATGAATACGGGATGAGCTATTACTATCGAGGTAAAAAGTCAGAACTAAATAATAATATAATCTGGGGAGGCTTCCAGTGGAAGATAGTAAGAATAAATGGGGATGGCTCAGTAAGATTAATCTATAATGGAACAGAGGCTCAGTTTAATACAAATGGCTATGTAAATGATACAGGTTCTAATACTGAAATTGGTATTTCTGCATTTAATTCAAATATAAATGATGCAAAATACGTAGGATATATGTATGGTGGAGCAAACGGAGTGGCATCAGATGTTAGACACGGTACAACAAGCGAGGCAGCAACATATAATGAGACAAACTCAAATATAAAAAACGAATTAGATAATTGGTATGCATCAAATATAGCGGAAAAATCATTTGAAGCGGACATAGTAGATAATCTATTTTGTAATGATCGACAACTAGCAAATGAAATAGATGGAACCAATTCAGGACCAGGATACGGAAATACTGGCGTTCAAACTAACTATGCTGGAAGATACCGTTTATATGAAACAAAAAGCCCTACTTTTAAATGTGGTTTAAAAAATGACCGTTTTACCAAAAGTGATACAACCATAGGAAATGGTGCTTTAACTCATCCAGTAGGAATGCTTTCTGCAGATGAAGCTGCCATGGCTGGATTAGTATATGGAAGAGGTAATAGTACTAATTACTTGTATACGAACGAGCATTATTGGGTGTTTTCGCCAAGCTACATGTCTTCGAGCGGCTATGCTCACGCGTTCGATGTCGGTTGGGCGGGGGACTTGTACTACAGCAATGTGAACTACAGCATCGGCGTCAGGCCTGCAGTTTCTATCAACTCTAAGACTCGCGTAACGGGTAATGGTAGTAATACCAATCCTTTCAAAGTAGAAGCACCTAAAAATACTTTATACGACAAAATTTTAGCCCAAGATGGTGGAAGAGTATCAATAGAAGCCAAAGGAACACCTGATTTTAGCGAAATAAACGGAACCAGTGGACTATATGCTGCAGAAGATGAATATGGAACTTCCTATTACTACCGCGGTGTTAAAACAGAGCTTAATAATAATCTAATCTGGGGTGGTTTCCAGTGGAAGATAGTAAGAATCAATGGTGATGGCTCAATACGACTTGTATATAACGGAACAGAGTCTCAGTTTAATACAAATGGCTATGTAAATGATACAGGTTCTAATACTGAAATTGGTATTTCTGCATTTAATTCAAATATAAATGATGCAAAATACGTAGGATATATGTATGGTGGAGCAAACGGAGTGGCATCAGATGTTAGACACGGTACAACAAGCGAGGCAGCAACATATAATGAGACAAACTCAAATATAAAAAACGAATTAGATAATTGGTATGCATCAAATATAGCGGAAAAATCATTTGAAGCGGACATAGTAGATAATCTATTTTGTAATGATCGACAACTAGCAAATGAAATAGATGGAACCAATTCAGGACCAGGATACGGAAATACTGGCGTTCAAACTAACTATGCTGGAAGATACCGTTTATATGAAACAAAAAGCCCTACTTTTAAATGTGGTTTAAAAAATGACCGTTTTACCAAAAGTGATACAACCATAGGAAATGGTGCTTTAACTCATCCAGTAGGAATGCTTTCTGCAGATGAAGCTGCCATGGCTGGATTAGTATATGGAAGAGGTAATAGTACTAATTACTTGTATACGAACGAGCATTATTGGGTGTTTTCGCCAAGCTACATGTCTTCGAGCGGCTATGCTCACGCGTTCGATGTCGGTTGGGCGGGGGACTTGTACTACAGCAATGTGAACTACAGCATCGGCGTCAGGCCTGCAGTTTCTATCAACTCTAAGACTCGCGTAACTGGTTCAGGAAGCAATGTTGACCCATATAAAGTGGTGTAACAAATATTTGAAGTCGATCACTCTCTAATCTGTCTAAGTCCCCTGAAAACCCTTTCAGGTGGCAAACAAGGAGTGAAAGCACTCAAAAAACTAAACAAAACTATAACAGAATGTAATATGGAAGAAGGCGGACTACCGGGAGCCTTCCCATATTAGAATACAAAGGTTTTTTATACTTTTTATTAATTTATATCTATATGAAATATATTAAAGGAGATCTTATGAAATTTTTAAACAAAATATTTAATAAAAAAGAAGTTCTTAAGGAAGATTTCAAAGAAAAGATTGATGTTCCTAATTTAATGGATGATCAAGTAGGGCCATCTTTGCAAAGTAAAGAAGTTGATTTAATGGCTCCGCCAGTTATTTCTGATGATGAGATAATTGGTATGCCTAAATTAAAAACAGAGATAGTAGAATCACCTGGTATAGAAGATCAGCTTATCGATGATGTTGTTGTAAAGAAACATATTAAGAATGAGTCAAATATTGTTAAAGATGCTTTTAATATGAGTCCAGAGATAAAAGAGAAAAAAGTTGAGGAACTAACTGTAAATTTACAAAAGACTCAAAAGTTTTGTTCAGAGTGTGGAACTGCTAATGATATCTTAAATAAATATTGTATATCTTGTGGTAAAGAATTTAATTAGTGCTTTTTAAGCACTTTTTTAATTGACAATTATTTTTTTAAATTATATGATTAATGTGTAAGATAGTACACATAGGAGTAGTAGTATGATAAAAGTTATAACTGGACCAATGTTTAGTGGAAAGTCTCTTTCACTTTTAGATGAGTATGATAAAAAGTATCATAAAAGTAAGATATTATTATTTAAGCCTCGTATAGATACAAGAGATTTTGGAGTTGTTAAAACCAGAAATAATAAAGAGGTAGAAGCTATATTAATATCTGATTTAAAAGAAATTAATAAGTATTTAAGTGATAAAATAACAACTATATTTATAGATGAAGCTAATTTTTTAAAAGGTGATGTAAATATATTATTAGATTTATCTATTAATAAAGATTTAGATATATTTATTGCTGGACTTAATTTAACTAGTGAGCAAAAACTATTTGGTATTATGCCAGATATTCTTGCAGTTGCGGAAGTAATTGAAATAAAAACCGCATCTTGTAATGATTGTAACAGAGATGCAATATATACATATTATGATGGTGATAAAACAAAAACTATTTTAGTTGGAAGTGATAATTATATGGCTTTATGTGCTAGCTGCTTAAGAAAGAGAAAAAGATAAAATGGATGTTAGAAATAAATTATATAAAAACCAAGGCATCCATGTAATAACTGCTCTTTTTACGATAGAAGAAGGAATTACAAAAGTTCTTTTAGTTAAAAGAACAAATAAGCCTTTTGCAGGAGACTGGGTATTAACTGGAGGAGCTTTATACAATAATGAGGATTTAATAGCTGGGGCTTTAAGAGAAATAGAAGAAAAAACAGGAATAAAAGACGTTTCTATTAAAGAATTTAAAACATTTGGAAGAGTTGATAGAAGCCCAATAATGAGGATGATTGCTGTTGCTTTTTTTGGAGTAATCGATTCTAAAAGAGTTAGTGTATTAAGAGAAACTAAAACTACTTCTAATGCTGATTGGTTTCCAATTGATAAAATACCACCACTAGGCTTTGATCATGAAGAAATATTAAAAGATGCTCTACAAGAGTTAAGAAAAAAGATTACAAATTCTAATATATTAAAATCTTTATATCCAGATACGGTAACTATTCCAGAACTTCAGAAAGTTTATGAAGCTATTTTAAATAAAAAATATGATCGAAGAAATTTTAGGAAAAAATTACTTAGTTTAGATATTTTAGATGATACAGGAAAAACAAGTCAATTTGATGGTAATAAGCCAGCAAAACTATATAAATTCAAGAAAAAAACAGAAGATAAGGAAGTATTATGAGAAAAGGTAAGTTAATAGTAATTGAAGGAACTGACTGCTCTGGAAAAGAAACACAGTCAAGAAGGTTATTAAAAAGATTAAAAGAATCGGGTATTAAAGTAGAAGTTATGTCATTTCCTATGTATGATACTCCTACAGGAGAGATAATAGCAAGTAACATATTAGGAAAAGAGAACTATGGAAAATGTACTTTTCCAGAAGGTACTACAAATATACCACCGAAAGTAGCAGCGTTATATTATGCTGCTGATCGAGCTTATAATATAAATAAAATTGAAAACAAGTTAAATGAAGGAATTACTGTAATTTTAGATCGATACGTAGAATCAAATATGGGTCACCAAGGAGCTAAACTAGATAGTGAAAAAGAGAAAATTGAAATGTTATTATGGCTTGAGCACTTAGAATTTAATTTGCTTGACTTACCAAAACCTGATAAAGTAATCTTTTTATATTTACCATTTGAAGTAGGAAAAAAATTAAGAGAGTGCAGAAGTGAAGTTTTAGATGGAGCAGAAAAAGATGAAAATCATTTAAAAAATGCAGAAGAAACTTATCTTTTAATGAGTGAAAGATATAAATTCGATGTTATAAACTGCGCTGAAAATAATTTGGTAAGATCAATTGAAGATATCAATGATGAGATTTATAAAATCGTAAAAGAATTCATATAATTTTTGCAAAGAAAATGTCAATAATGGTTTCAAATATCGCTTTTTAGTTGATAATTATGTATAATTATAGTTGTCAATCTGGGTTATTAATTGTAAAAGTGATATTTTAAAGAAAACGACAAATTATAACTAAAAGAAGTGTTATCTTTTAAATTGGAGGATAACATGAAAGTAAAAATATTTGACGAATCTCATGAAAAAGATTTGGAAGGTGCAATTAATGGCTTTTTAGCAACAATTTCAGATTTAATCGATATTAAATATGGCGTTGCAATGGCTACAAATGGAGAAGAACAAATCTACTGTTTTACAGCCATGATAATTTATATGGATTAGAAAGTGATTTCAAAATGAAAAAGAATAGTTTTATAGAAGGGACGTTTATCGCTACAGCATCCGTAATATTAGTCAAAATATTAGGGATGATTTACGTTGTCCCTTTTTATATTATTGTTGGATCTCAAGGTGGAGCATTATATAGTTACGCCTATAATATATATTTGATTTTTTTAGGTATTTCATCTGCAGGAATTCCTAGTGCGATTAGTAAGATAATAAGTGAGTATAATACTTTAGGTTTAGAAGAAGCTAAAACTAGAGCATTTAAACTTGGTAAGAAATTTATTGGTTATGTTTCCGTTTTATCTTTTATTATTCTTTTTGTTTTTGCAGAAGAATTAGCTGGTTTAATATTAGGAAACTTATCTGGAGGAAATACTGTTGCTGATGTTTCTTTTGTTATAAGATGTGTTTCATTTGCTATTTTAGTAATTCCTCATTTAAGTGTTACTAAAGGATATTTACAAGGGCATAACTATATAACCCCATCTTCAAACTCTAACTTAATAGAGCAAATAGTTAGAATATTTATTATTTTAACGGGTTCTTATTTTGCATATAAAGTACTGAATGCATCTCTTACTGTTGCTGTTGGAGTTGCTGTTTTTGGAGCCTTTGTAGGTGGTCTTGTAGCTTATTTATATTTACAAAGAAGTATTAGAAAAAATAAGAAAGCTTTAAACTTAGATAAAAAATTAAAAAAAGATCCCATTACCAATAAAGAAATAATTAAAAAAATAGCAGTTTATGCTATGCCATTTATTATTATTAACTTAGTTAATAGTATTTATAGTTTCACTGACATGGTAATGATTTTAAGAACTTTAGATCACTTGGGATATACAGCAAATGATGCCGAGTTTATTACTAGTGTTATCTCTACTTGGGGTAGTAAATTATGTATGATTGTAAACTCTATTGGAATGGGAATGACAGTAAGCTTAATTCCTTCAATTGTAGAGGCTTATACTTCTAAAAATTGGGATGATTTAAATCATAAAATAAATAAAGCACTTCAAATGATTATCTTTATATCTCTACCTCTTACTATTGGTTTATCAATACTAGCAACGCCTGTTTGGACAGTATTTTATAATATTAACCGTTATGGTGGAGAGATCTTAAAAATATTAATATTTAGCGCTCTTGCAGCAAATTTGTATATGATAGTTACAACTGCGCTGCAAAGTTTAAATAAATATAAAGCTGTTTATCAAGCTGCAATATTTGGTTTTTTATTTAAAGTTGTTTTAAATATACCTTTGATGATTTTATGTAATTATATAAACATAGGAGCTTATTATGGAGCGATAACAGCAACATTAATATCGTTTGCAATTTCTATCTATATTGGGCTTCATGCTATAAGCTTAGAGCACAAAATGACTTATCAAGAGACAGTGAAAAATATATTTAAAATAATGATTCCAGCTTTATCTATGATTGCAGTATTACTATTTATGAATCAGTTTCTACCATTTAATGTCTATAGCCGAACATCATCTGTTAAATTGATTTTAATAAATGCAATAATTGGTGGACTAATTTATATTGGTTTAAGTTTAAAACTAAAAATACCACAAGAAATATTTGGTGGAAAAGAATTAGAAAAAATAATAAAAAAACTTACTTTTGGTAAGTTTAAAATTAAAAATAAGGATTAAACCATATACATAGAATTAGAATAATTATAATCATTATCAGGATAATTCGCTATTCCAGAATCTCCTTCTAATTTGTTTACTCTTGTTTCTAATCTGTTTATTTGTCTTTCTATTTTGGCTAGTCTTGAATCTATATCAACAGGAATATTACTTTGATTCATATTTGGTCCTATATTTGGTCCAGCATTAAGTGGCGGACCTGCATAAAAATTAGCGTTACTACTAATTTGAGCTGGAGCACCTGGCATCCCTTGATGCATCATATTTGGATTCATGCTGTTATAACCAACACTTTGGAAAAAAGCGTTTCTTTCTTTTTTCATCTTTATCACCTCTAGACTATTATATGTAAATAAAATGATAAATGTTTATAAAGGAGTATTTTATGCGATTAAGAAATGTAAAAAATGCTAGTGAGATAGTAAAAAAACATCCATTAGTAATAAAATATGTAAATGAGAAAACTTTTGGCAATTCAAATCCAATTCACTTAGAGATAGGATCTGGAAAAGGTGATTTCCTAATAGGAATGGCTAAAAAGTATCCTAATATTAATTTTGTTGGAATAGAAAAATATGAATCAGTATTAGTTAGAGCATTAGAAAAAATAGAAGAGTTACCTAATAATTTAAAATTTATGGCTGTAGATGCTAAAAATTTAGAAGAAATAATTTTAATAAAAATAAAGGCTCTATATTTAAACTTCTCAGATCCATGGCCAAAACATCGTCATGAAAAAAGAAGATTAACTAGTAAAGAATTCTTGCTTCTTTATGAAAAAATATTTGAAAAACAGATTGATATTTATCTTAAGACGGATAACAAAAACTTTTTTTCTTATTCTCTTGAGTCATTATCGCAAAATAATTACACACTTGCTAAAGTTTCATTAGATTTACATCAAACTGATATTCCAAATGTAATGACTGAATATGAACAAAAGTTTTCTGCTAAAGGTGAGACAATAAATTATTTGCATGCTACTAAAATGATTTAAAAAATTATGGTTATTTGTTATAATAAATAAAGGAGATTTAAATGAAAAAAATTTTAATAATAATAACCTTTATTTTTTTATTAACTGGATGCACTAATATCGAAAAAACTTCAGTAGAAGATTTAATAAATCAAGTTAAAACGAGTAAAATAAAATTAAATAATATATATCGTACTGGATATAAATATTATTTACCTAATAATTTACAAGTAAAAAATGTTGAAGACTTTAATGAGT
>JAQUDY010000021.1 GCA_028685445.1 Bacilli bacterium | reverse complement strand
TATTAGAATCAAGTGCATCTATTGCTTCTTTTGTTTTCGCTCTTGATGCTTCTGCTGCTGCTACTCTATCTTCTGCTTGTATAATTCCTAACTTAGTTTTTATTTCATTTAAAATATTATTTAACTTGTTTTCTGTATCGACAAACTTAGAATCGTTTTTGATTATATTAGTAATAATATTTAAAGAATCGCGCAAGCCAAATCTAAACTTAGAAGTTAGTTCTTCTTCATCAATCATTCTAGCTTCAAGCTCTTTAAGAGATTGATAATTTTTAAGTGGCTCTTTACCACCTTTAGCGATAATATCAGTTAGTTCCCTAATCTTACTAAAATTAGTCATTACATAGCCATCTTTATTTAAAGCATCAATAAAATTCATCACTCGTGCTTGTGGTGTATCTCCATATATTTTTATTCTATCTTCTGGACTCATTGTCATTCTCCTTTTTAGCTAAATACTATAACAATTTTAACATGATAATTTCTAAAATGCAATAAATTAATTATCTTCATTTTTTATATAAATAGAAGCATAACCACAATTTTCTAATTTTTTATAATTATTATTTGTTAAAGATAAAAAATCAACTTCTAAAGCATATCTTAAATCAAGAACAACATATTTAGTAACATGCCTAGATGGATACATATACACAATTTTTCTATCACTTAAATACGGAGTGAAAAAAGTTCCTGCAATTATCTCAGAATTTCTTGGAATTTTATCTAAGCAACCTTTTGTTTCTTGAATCTCAAGTGTATTAAAATTACTATAAGTAAGATATTTATTATAGTTTAAAGAAAGTGTTAAATATAAAGTAACCATAAAACAAGAAACGATAATTAAATTTTTGGCTTGTTTATTAAGTAAAATAAAATATAGTTTGATATTTTTTTATTAAAAAAAGGAATGAACATAAATGGAAGCATCATCCATAAAATAAAATTAATTTTTTCAGATGTCATAACTTGAGTTATCAAATAATCGAAATTTAAAAACAATGTTTTAAATAAACCTAGAAAACCACTAGTACCAATTGAAAAGTAATTTTCAAATCGATCAGTCATAACTACTCCTCCAAATAAAGAAATTATAAAAAGAGCCGCAAAAAAATAAATGACTCCAAAAATAAAGATATTAGATCCAAGCTTATATTTTTTATCATAAAAGAATTTATACAAACCTATAAACATAATATACAAAGTGGAATCTTCTTTAATCATTAAAGCTAAAAACATCATAATAAACATATAACGATTTTGTTTCTTTTCTAAAAAACAAATCATCCAAAGGAACAATACGCTCAGAAACTTGTTTTCATGAAAATCAAAAAAAGCACCAGCAGTCAAAGCAGGATAAAGCAAGTAAATTAAAGATATGAACAAAGTATATATATTATTTATCTTTTTTTCTTTACAAAGTAAATAATTGGGAAAACTCCAGAAAAGATTAATATAGCTTGCATCATTAATAAATATTTTGGAGATGAAAATATTAAGTAACCAGGAAGAAGTAAATAGTATATCGGTGAAAAACGGACTGCGAAATGAGATAATAATCCATCTCTTTCTAAAGTTGTTAATGGTAAACCTGTTTTGGATAAATAAGAAAACATTTGAGAGAATATCCCAAAATCATATGTTGAAGCCTGAAAAGATTGATATCTTATTATTGTATATTTACTTAAAAAATAAGTAAATAAGATAAATAACGTTGTAATAGTAATAATCAATTTTTTATTATTAATATTAAACCTAGTTAAAGTTATTTTATCATCTTTAAAAATATAATAAATAACTATTATATTCATAAAAACAATTCCTAAATTAAATTTTATATTTAAAGTATTATTAATTATTAGCAAAAAAGAATATATGAATGTAGATAATAGTAAACTCCAAGAAGATCTTGTTCTTAGCTTTTCAATTTTTCCTAGAAAAATTATGTTAATTGTACTTATTAACATTACAGAAAAAAACAAAATAATATTATTAGATGACACAAATTTTAAATCTAAAAAACTATTTGGATTTATTATTATAGAGAAAAATCCAGCAATAAAAAAGAACTAAAAAGTACTGGTAATAGGTTTTCTAAAATATGCTTTTTATATTTAAGATATTTAATTTTATTCATTCCTACTTTGAATCAACTTTCTAATTCTATTTTAGTTTACAAAATCAGTTTGATTTAATCTGGCAAGATTGATATCTTCCACAATTTTTTCTTCATTTACTTGATAAGTTTCTTTTAATTCATTTATTAGGATTTCATTATTTTTTATTAAATTAATTCTTGTGTTAATTCTTTTTATTAAGTCTTCTATTACTTCTTTAATTCTAAAATCAATCTCTTTTAAATCATCATCTAAATAGACTTGAGTTATATTTTCTAAAACTCCTAATCTCTCTAAATAACGTTCTTTTATGTTGTTTTCTGTTAAAAGACTATCAATATTACTACTAAGCTTAATTATTTCACTAACTAGTTGGTCTAATTCATTACTTAACGTTTTTACTCTTACTAGCGCTAGTACTCTTTCTGTTGCTTCTTTTTCTTCTACATTATTAAATAAAATATCATTGTCCATATTGTTCTCCTTTTATTCTTTTTTTATTTTATAAAGTTCCGGCTTTTCCATCTACAATAATATTTAGATGAATTTCACTTCCTAATGCTTCGTTTGGCAAGTTGTAGGTATCGGCATCCCCTACCCATAATCTTAAATCAAATTGTTTTGCTTGGCCAGCAGGTAAATTTCCTTGAAATATTTTGGAATCAGCTATCTGTGATAAAGTTCGAGCCCCAGTATAATTAAAATCTAGTCTAATAAAAGCGTGATTTAAAAGTGGAGAAGATTGGTAATCTGGATTATTTTCTAAAGAGATATCATACGCATAAGGAACTGTTCCGGTGTTTTGTATTGTAAATGTATAAATATTATTGGTTTTGCTATAAGCAACTGAATCTGACATTGGTTCTATTCCATTTATATTAATATTAGAACCACCAGTAAATGTTACTTGCAAATCACCTACAGATAATATCTGAGCATTAACATCTGTCTTTATATCCATAAAAAGTGCATATGATGAACTTATTATAGTAATGACCAATGCTATAACAGTCACAACAGATATAATAAAACGTTTTTTTAATTGATTTTTAATATACATGTTATCCCTTCCCACTATTACAATTACATTCTATCATTAATTAGATAGATAATGCAACATTATATTTGCTTTTTAATTTTTTTTTTGATACAATTTATATTGAAATTTAAGGAAGGAGCGTACTAAAGTGCCTAATATTAAAAGTGCAAAAAAAAGCGTTAGAACAAATCAAGAAACTGCTTTTAACAATACAGTATATAATTCGAGAGTGAAAAACTCCATTAAGAAAGTTGAAATAGCAGCGAAAGATAAAGATAAAGATAAAGCAACCGATGAATTGAAAACTGCTATTTCAAATATTGATAAGTCTGTAAGCAAAGGAATTTTAAAACAAAACACTGCTGACCGAAAAAAATCTAGATTAAATAAAATAGTAAAAGAAATGGAATAAAACATTTCTTTTTTTTAAATATTTTGATATTATTACTGTAGGTGAAAATTGTGAAAAAATCATTAACTATTATTTTTTTATTGGCTATTTTAGTTGGATTAAGTTTTCAAATCAATCCAGTAACAGATAAACTAGCTAAAGTATTAAGACGCGAGCCTACTGTAATTATAACAAAACCAAATAGTTATTATAAATCTTATAATTATAAATATGTTAAAGAAAGTAAAACTTATATCCCATACAGTAAACAAGATTTAAAAGATATATTTTATTCGATTTTAAATAATGGATATCAAAGTTTAACATTTTATTGCCCTTCAGAATATACTGATTGTTTAAATGATGTTAATTCATTTAGTTCTGATGCCAATTTATTAACACACATTAATAACTTTGTTAGCCCCTTTAATACTTTTAGTGATATTAAAGTTATTTATGATGAAACTGGTGAAGTGACAGTAAAAATTAATAAACTGTACACTACAGAAGAAATAAATCAAATCAATAGTCAGATTGATAAAATAATCGCTAAAGAAATAAAAGAAGATATGGAATTAGAAGATAAAGTCTTAAAAATACATGATTATGTTATTAATACAACTAAGTATGATGAAGATAGAATTAATAATATAATTAAATATAAATCTAATATTGCTTATGGTCCTCTAATTGAAAAATATGGAATTTGTGGAGGTTATGCAGATACTATGGCATTATTTTTAAATAGATGGAATGTTCCTAACTTTAAAGTATCATCTACAACCCATGTTTGGAACGCTATTTATATTAATGATACTTGGCTTCATCTTGATTTAACTTGGGATGATCCTGTTAGTGAAGATAGAACAATTAATACTTTACTTCATAAATTTTATTTAATAGATACCAAGACTTTAGAAGAATATAATATAACTGACCATGATTTTAATAAAACAATTTATCAAGAACTTGCCAATTAACTATTTTATGCTCTTTATTATATAAATAAAGAGTTTTTATTATGCAAACAATTGGAGTTGATAACAACATACCTAAAACTCCAAAAAAGTATCCGAATATAATCAATCCTATAATAATAAAAATAGGATTGATTTTTATAGATTTACTCATTATATAAGGATTTATCATTGCGCTTTCTATTGTTTGCAATAAAATAATTATTATTAAAATTAGTGAACCTAAATTAGAACTAACATTAAAAGCAACTATAACAGCAGGAATACCCCCTATATAAGGTCCAATATAAGGTATTATGTTAGTAATTGAAACAAGGATCGCAAATAACATAGCATATGGCATTTTGACGATATAAAAACTAGTAATTGATAAAACAAATAATATTATAGTATCTAATAAAGTTCCCTTAACAAATTGTTTTAAATTGATACTTAACTGATTAATCAAATCTGAAGGGATTTTTCTTAAGAAAAAATTACTTACAGATTTATGGTGGATTAAAAAAAAGAAGCTTATGAATAAAGAATAAAAAACTGTTAAAATAGAATCTTTTATACTTATTGTGTATTTATTTAAAATTAATAAGACTTTTGTACTAAATGCACTTATATCTATTTTTTCTAATAAAGATGAATCTAAGCTTTTATATATAGACCCTATTTGCGGTATTAATGCTTTTATCTCTGTTATAATAATTGGTATAGTAACATAACTTATAAGAGATATTAAAAAAATTAATAATAAATAAGTTATTCCTACACTAGTGACTGTTTTAAAGCGCTTATTAAAGTAAAGCATTATCGGTTTAATTAACCACGCTAAAGCATACCCCCAAAATATTGGTGCAATTAAAATAATTACAGTATAACAAAAATCTAATATTTTGAATTCTTTAATTATTAAAATTCCGATAAATATATTAGATAAAAATAATAATAAATTTAATAATTTTCTGTTTTTTATTGGTTTCATATTATATTTTTTGCAAGAAAAAAAGTTTTATACAAAACTTTGTTATTCTACTTTATTTGCTACTTGATCAATAGCATCATTTATCTTCTTTTTTACTTGATATTTATTTTTATTTAAAGCATCAAGTCCCATTAAAGTCCCTACTCCTGCTGCTGCACCTAACATAAACATCACTTTATAAGAAATCGTTTTCATTAATTTCAACTCCTTGATATTAGTTTAACCGTTTGATTTTAAATTATGCAAAATTTTTTGTTTTAAAGTGGTTTTTCTGATTTCACTATAATTATTTTTAACAGCGGCATTAAACGCATCTATATTACCTATTAAAACTAAACTTTTTTTAGCTCTAGAAACTCCAGTATAGATAAGTTTATTGTATAACATTTTTGAATAACCAAATGTTATTGGAATAATAACATGATCAAATTCACTTCCTTGACTTTTATGTATACTTATAGCATAGGCGTGAGTAATTGTATTTAAATCTTCTCTTTTATAGGAAATAACATTACCATCATAATTTACTACTAATAAATCGGTTTTACTTTCTAAATTAATTTCTTGAATAAATCCCATATCTCCATTATATATATTGGAATCTAAATCATTAACTAAATTCAATATTTTATCACCTTCACGATATTTGATATTAAAAAACACTAATTCTTTCTGGTTCTTTTTAGGATTAAACACACTTTGAAGTAAAATATTTAAATTGTCTATTCCATTTTCACCTTTATACATAGGCGCTAATACTTGTAATTTTGTTTCATTGATATCTTTACTTTTGCTTTTTTCTAGTATTTGTTTTACAACGTTTTTAATTCCTTCGTTTGATGATACTATGAAGTTATAATCATCTTTTTTAGTTAAAACTTCGTTAGAAATTGAAACATCTTTTATTTGTTTTGCTAAAATTGGTATAAATGAATTGTTGCTCTGACGATAAATATACTCTAATTTAGTATGAGTAATTTTTTTACTATTTATCATATCATTCAAGATAAGACCAGGCCCTACGCTAGGTAATTGATATTCATCTCCTACAAAAACAATTTGAGTGTTTAGATCTATTCCTTTAAATAATGACGATAACAAACGATTATCAATCATCGATGCTTCATCAACAATGATTAAGTCATAGTGAAGTTTATTAAATTCATTTACTCCAAAAACATTTCTTTCTTTATCCCATTTTAAAAAGCGATGAATAGTACTTGCTGGAATACCTGTTGCATCTGCCATTCTTTTAGCAGCCCTTCCAGTTGGAGCTATAAGTAAAATAAATTTATCTATTTCACTATTTGATATGTTATTTATCTTGGTATATAATTTAATTATTCCATTAATAATTGTGGTTTTACCAGTTCCTGGTCCTCCGGTTATTATGGATATTTTGTTTTCTAAAGCTTTTCTAATTGCTAGAATTTGTTCATCATTATACAAAGTATTCGTATTTTTCATGATTAAAGATAAATTTTCATCAAAATTACTAAGTTTCAAGTTTTTTTTCTTAATTAACTTAGAAATATTTAGAGCAATATTTGATTCATCTAAGTAATCATCTATTAAGTAATAATCTTCTTTTTCAATAATTATTTTTTTATCTAAATATAATTTATTTAAAAACTCATCTAATTTAAGGTATATTTTATAATATTTAGATAAATATTCAACTATTTCAATTTTATCTAAATAAATATCACCTGTGTGAAAAGTTAAAATTTTCATTGCTTCTAATATACAAGCTTCTACTCTTCTTTTATCTTCATTAGAATTTGTAGTTAAAAAGATTTTATCTAATTTATGAAATTCTATTATATCAATTAACAAATAAATGTTATCATTTATTATTGATTTAATTCCTTTATCATAAATATTTATTAAATTCATTGTTTCTTTAATTGTAAATCCTAAATTCTGAAGATAAATTATATCTTCATCCGATTCATAATATTTAATTACAGAATTATAAATTGATGTAGCAGTTTTTTCTGATATTTTTGGTATTAATAATAAATTTTGTTTATTTTCTTTTATTTTAGATAAAGCTTTATTACCAAACATATCAACTATTCTTTTTGCTGTAACTTTTCCGCATCCCTTAATAAAACTACTTGTTAAAAATTCTAGAATTGCTTCCTTTTCTTCTGGTGCTATTTTTTCATATTTAATAGTTTGAAATTGTGAACCATATCTATCATGAAAAATTAATTCTCCTTCAAAAATATAAGATACATCCTTTATTAATTCAGCGAAATGACCAGTGAAAGTTATTGTTTTATTAACTTCAATATCTTCATGATTTGTTTCTATAACTCGAAAAAGACCGACTTTATAGCCAGTTTCTGATTCATAAATAGATGATTTATATTTTCCTTTTATATAATGCATGAATTAATTGTACCAAAAGATTATATACTATTCAATTAATATATAATAAGATTACATATTCAATTTTTTATCTAATGGTACTGTAATAATTGGTGGAGTTAGTATATAATCAACACCATATTTTTTCCCTGTTGTTCTTTCTGTTATCTCAATAGCTTCTTGATAGTATCCTAATATTTCAGTCTCTTTTCTTTTAATATCTTCATCTTTATAAAAACCAAACTGATCACCAGTCATAATTTCTAGATCATAAATAGCACTAGCCGCTTTGATTAGTAATGGTGTTCCTTCTATATCAATGTCATGAGGGCTATCACCACCTAAAACATAGCTTCTGTCTCGCCAAAAGACAATATTTTGAGGATGAACATCTGATTCCACACCTCTAAAAGAAGAATAAATGAAATGATCCATTGCTTCCCACTCTGTAGTTTCACCTAACACATAAGTATAACCGAATTGCTCTAACTTTGAAATTGGTACTTTTATTTTTAATTTTTGTCCATGATAAATTTTATTTTTATCTTCGATGCCATTTAGTAAACAAACTCTGTCTATTTCTTCAGTAATATTATAATTTAAGTATTTTCGAACAATATTCTCTAAATTATCTCCTTCTTTAATAATATATATTATTTCTCCTCTTTGTTCTTCTAACTCTGCTGCTTGTTCTATTCTCTGATTTACCGCTAAAGTTGACTCTGGTTTAATAGAGCAACCAACGAAAGTTGTACTCATTACCAATGCTAAAGAAGCCACTGCTATCTTTTTACTTAATTCTGGATGTTTTTTTAGATAAGAGACAAAATTTGAAGTTACATCTTTTCCTTTTATTTTAATATTTTCCATCTTTTGAAAGACTGCTGTAGTTAAACCTAATGAAGACGCTTTTTTTAAATTATCTCTATAGGCAGTTGCTTTTAAATTGATTTCTTCATTGTCAATAGTTCCACTTACTTGATACTCTTCAATTGCTTTCATTTAATCGCTCCTTATTTTTAATATATATTAATTATACAGCCTTAACATAGTCCTTGTCAATTTCATAAACAGTAACTTTATATATTTCATTAACTTTTAATTTTTTATTTATCAATACCTTAATATAATTTGATGTATGACCAATTGAATAATTATCTTTTATCTCTTCTATTAAAACTTTTACTTCTTTATTTAAAAAGTTATTATAATATTCTTTTTTTAATAAAGAAGATAACTCTATTAATTTTTTACTTCTATTTTTTTTATCTTGGCTACTTACAATATTTTTCATCAAAGCTGCAGCAGTTCCATCTCTTTTAGAATATTGGAACACATGAATTTGACCGAACTTTATTTTTTTAACAGTTTTTAAGGTTTCTTCAAAATCTTCTTCTGCTTCAGTTGGGAATCCTACTATTAAATCTGTGGTAATATTAATATTAGGTCTAATATTTCTAATACTTTTTATAATTTTTTCATATTCTAATAGATTATACTTTCTGTTCATTTCTTTTAAAACTTTATTGCTTCCACTTTGAATAGGAATATGTAAATGATCGCATATTTTATTATTATATTTTAATTCCTCTAAAAACTCATTATTTATTTCTGTTATTTCTATACTACTAATTCTAATTCTTTTTAAATCATCCAACTTACTTATTTCTTTGATTAAAGTTCCAATGTTATAATCCTTACCTCGTCCATAACTACCAGTATGTATACCAGTTAATACTATTTCCTTATAACCATTTTTTACTAATGATTCAATTTCTTTAATCGCTTCATTTAATTCTTTGTATCTAATTCGCCCTCTAACATAAGGAATTATACAGTAAGAACAATAATTGTTACAACCATCTTGTATTTTAACAAAAGCTCTAGTGCGACCTTCAAAATTATTGATAGTCATATCTTCAAAATCAACTTGATTTAAATCATAAAATTTCACAATGGAATCTTTTTTTATTAAAAACTCTTTTAAGTAAGTTAAAATATGACTTTTATCTTTATTTCCTAACATTATATCAATATTAAGTTCTTCCAAGTCTTTTTGATGCAATTGTGATGAACAACCACATACTATTAACACACAATTAGGATTTAATCTTTTAGCTTGTCTTATTAGCTTTCTACTTTTGGCATCACTTTGATTAGTAACACTACAAGTATTAATAATTACTACATCAGGTTGTTCATTAATATTAACTAAAATATCTCTATTTTCAATAAAATTTATTTTTATTAATTCACTTTCATATGCATTTACTTTGCATCCTAATGTTTCTACACATATTTTCATATAAACTCCTTATAAAAAAGCCATTAATGGCTTAAATTTTCTTGTAATTCTTTTAATGCTTTTAAAAAGGCTTCTTCCTTATCATATTGCATTAATTTAACTTCTAATTTAGGTTCTTTAATTGTTTGAGTATCATTTGTAAGATTTATTTTTTTGACACTTATATCAGGAATATCAGAAGAATATTCATCATCATAGTTTATTCCTGTCTTATACTTATTAGAAACAAGTTCTTCATAGCTTATGATAGCACTTTGTTCCTGTTCATTCTCATATGATGTTAACTTTATAGCATCAGGCCTATAATCTTCTTCTATCGCTTTTGTAACAGCCTCTAAATCAAAGGAATCTACAGTAGAGTTTTCTTTTGTATCTTTAACTTCTTCTATCTCACTTAATTTTATTAAATATAAAATATAAATAAATAAAACTATAAGTAAAAAAGTTCCTATAAAAAAGAAATAATCTCCCATACTAAACGAATATATAAAACCTAATAAATTACTTAATACTTCTTTCATCTTTTCACCAAAATTTCTTTCTATTATACTATAGTAATATTAATGCTGCAAGTATTCCTAATAAGTTATTAAGAGCATGCGGAATTATTACCAAGTAAATGTTTTTTTCTTTCTCATAAATATAAGCCAACACTACACCTAAAGATATATATATTATTGACTGCAGCATTAATACAAAGAGAGATAAACTAGATGGAATAATATGCATTAGACCAAATATTAAACCACTAATTAATATAAATAGTACTTTATTTTTAATAACTTTTTTAAAGCCTAATCTAAATATAACTTCTTCAATAAAAGGCGCTATTATTACAGATGATAGCATCATCATTCCTGGTGCACTTTCAATTAATAA
>JAQUDY010000119.1 GCA_028685445.1 Bacilli bacterium | reverse complement strand
GTGGCCAATGATGGTAAAAATATGTTTAATGACACGATTTTTAGAATTCCACTTAAATTTAATAAGAATAGACCAGATAGTTTGAAACCAAAAAATATAAAAAGGCAAGGAGATTAAATGATGAAAAAAGAATTTATTTTAGTTATTGCTGTAGTAATTTCTGGATTTGTTTTATTTTTAAGTTTAGTAGAATTTAGAAACCCTGTTTCTACTTCTGGAGATATAGAAGATAACTCACTTGTCCTTGCAGTTGGTATAGATAAGGCTACACAAGAAAATAACAAAATTAGATTAACAGTTATTGGTGAAAAATTTAGTAGTAGTAGTCAAGATAAATCTTCTCAAAGTCAGGGTA
This sequence comes from Bacilli bacterium, assembly GCA_028685445.1. GTDB lineage: Bacteria > Bacillota_I > Bacilli_A > RF39 > UBA660 > DUUS01. Next base: position 2,438 of record JAQUDY010000119.1, on the reverse strand, counting down.
AAAATGCAGATATAGCTAGTGCTGAAGGAAGTACAATGTTTGATACTATTCGAAATTTTAGTTTATTCGAAAGTAAAAGTTTATTTTTTGGTCACATTAAATATATTTTAATTAATGAGAATATAGCAAAAGAAAACATTTTGGATGTATTAGATTTTTTCATTAGAGATCATGAACTACGACTTGATACTAAAATCGTTATTGTAAAAGATATGTCTGCTGAAGCTTTTTTAAGATCAGGTGATAAAGTTGAACAGTTTATACCAGATGCGTTAGAGGGTGTTTTTCATAATACTGGTAAGATTTCTATATCATCAGAAATTGAATTGGCAGATCTTATGCAAACATTTGATAGTGAATATTCTGATGCATATATTCCTAGTATTGGAATAGTAAAGCTGAAAAAAGATGAGATGGAAAGTACATCACAAGCAGGAAACACTTCACAAACAGAAGGTACTTCGAAAAAAGAGAACATTTCACAAACGGAAAATACTTCACAGATAGGGAGTAGTGCGAAAGTAGTAAGCGATTCGAAAAAAGAAGAAAGTTCTCAGCCTGTAAATAGTTCAACAAGTGAGGATAGTTCTAAAACTGAAAGTAGTTCTGAAGCAAAAAGTACTTCACAAAGTACATCTAAGGAGTCATATTATTTGAATTTAGATGGATACGCTACTTTTAACGGTACAAAATTATTGGGATATATATCTGATTATACTGCTAGAGGATTAAATTGGTTAAATGGAAATGTAAAAACAGGTGTTATTGTTGTAAAAGATAGTAAAGGTAGTGATATATCTATGGAGATACTACGTGCACAGTCAAAAATTAATTTGAAATTAAATAATGATGTACCAGAAGCAGAAATTAATATACAATTCTCAAGTAATTTAGCTGAAGTAATGTCTCAAGATAATGTATTTTATCAAGAAGAAACTAAAAAGTTAAAAGAGGAGCAAGAAAATTCAGTTAAAAGAGAAGCTGAAATGGCATTAGAGTATGCACAAAAAAATGGGATAGATATAATAAAAATGGGCGATGCAGTATATCATAAATATCCTTTGAAATGGGATGATATGAAAGACAATTGGAAAGAAATATTTAAAAAAATGAAGATAACTATTAAGGTAGACGCAAATATAGGTACTGTTTATCACATTAGACAGCCAGTGGGAAGTAAAAGTGGTGAAAACAAATGATATATTTCATTATATTTATATTATTTTTAAGTATTTATGAGATATCATATATTATGAAAAATGTTACTGAATCTAGAAATATACTTATTGTTATTTATATTATAATGGCTATTATAGTAGCATTGTTAGGAATGTATTATTCTTTAAATAGATATGGAAATAGTATATCTTATTACATGTTTAAAGTTATAAATATTTATTATTAAGCGAGGTAAGAAAATGGATAATGAAAAAATTTCAGTAAGGCAAGCAATGTTATTTTTTATTGTGCTTTTTTGTGCCCCTGCAATAAGATATATTCCACTGTATACTTGTGAGCAAGCACAACAAGCGGCTTGGCTTGCTCCTTTAATTACTTTTGTATTGGAATTAATATATATGTCAGTTTGGTGGAGATTTTTAAAAAGATATGAAAAAAAATCATTTGTATATATAATAAAAGATATACTAGGAAAAATATTTGGAAATACTATCTGTATTTGTTATTTTTTATGGATTACATTAATGCTTGCATATAATTTGAGAATGTATGCTGAAAGAATAGTATCTAGTGCAATGGTTAATGTCAATATCATAGTAATTTTGCTAGTAATGCTTATAATAGTTGGCTATGTTATGAAAAAAGGAATTGTAACTGTTGCAAAAATGAATGAATTATTTTTTTTAGGTATAGCTGGTATGTTTATATTATATAATTTTCTAATACTACCAGAAATAAACGTACAAAATTTATTTCCTATAACTTATAAAGATATATTACCTATATTTAAAGCTACTTTCTGTATTATATCAGTGTTTGGATATAATGTATTAATTTTTATGTTTAATGACCAAATAGATTATAAAACAGAATTTAAAAAAGTAAGTATAAAAACTATTAATATTTTGACAATATTTTCTTTATTTGTTATTGGCATACCTTTAAGTGTTTTTGGGTGGTCAATAATATCTAAAATGAGAATACCTTATCTTAGTACAATGATGCAAATAAATTTATTTGATATAATCGAAAGAATAGAATCAGGATTGATTATGATTTGGATAATAACGGATTTTATTTTGGTTTATGTATTTATATATTCTGCTATACATATGATAAAAGTATCTTTTAATTTATGTAATGTGAAGCCGTTAGTAAATATATATATTCTTGGGATATTATTATTATCTGTACTTTTAGCAAAAACAGATTTAGAATTGAAAATTTTTTCTGGTGGAATATTAACGCCAATGAATATA
>JAQUDY010000118.1 GCA_028685445.1 Bacilli bacterium | reverse complement strand
CATTGGTATCTTCTAAATCTAGTAAAATTGATGATTTGGATAATATATTATTGTTGTTGATATATTGTAATTCAATTATTTTTTGTACTTCTGTAGTTTTCATCTTTGATATAATAGGATTAATGTTTTTCATTTTGCATCCTTTCAGCTTGAGATACTCTTGAATATACTACATCTAAATTGTATGTAGTATAATACTTAGTAGATACTATATTTTCTGCAACATTTTCATAATAATTAACTAAAAATTTAGCTTCAGGTTCTATTTCATTATCTAAATAAGTGTAATTTAAATTATTATTTTTTGTATATTCCAATATATCATCTTTAAATTTGTTAGTGCAGTCACCAGCAAATATACATGAATTAAAAGTTGATACATTATCTAATACTATAGATAAGTCATCATTTGAAGTATTGGATACAGTTTCAATATTTATTTTTTTGTCTTTTTTGTACAGTCTATAAACAGCATAATACACTCTGTTATTTCTTGCATCTAATATAGAACAAATATATTTTTCATTATTATCATTTAAAGATAAATAAGCTTCAAAAGCAATAAGTTCTAATGAAGATATTGCTAAAATATCTATATTTCTAGGATGAGATAATGCTTTTATAGTTGCAACGCCAATTCTGCAACCTGTAAAAGATCCAGGACCATTAGTAGTAGCAAGCAAATTAATATCATTAAAATTTAAATTACTTTCTTTTAAAGTTTTATGTATGAGTGGAAGTAATTTTTCTGAATGAGTTATATTGTTTATATCACTCCCAATAAATATCTTATCCTCTTTTTTTACAACAACACTGGCAAGTTTACCAGTTGTATCTATTCCTAAAATGTTCATACATTCCTCCTTATTATTATATTTCTTGTATTATCATCAATTTTAGATATATCAATGAATATTGTATCTTTAGGTAATATATTTTTAATTATATCTCCCCATTCAATAATACTAATTCCATTATCGAAGTATTCATCTCCTATAGTATCTATAAATTGGTATTCATCACTTAGTCTATATACATCAAAATGATATATGTTAATTTCATCTTTTATATATTCATTAACTATAGTAAAAGTAGGGCTAGATACTTCTTCTTCTAAATCAAAATATTTAGCAATACCTTGCATAAAAACTGTTTTGCCACTGCCAAGTTCACCATTTAACACTACAACATTTTTCTTCTTTAAATATTTAGCAAATTCATAAGATAGAGCTAAAGTATCTTTAGTATTAGTAGATATATAATTTATTTGATTTAAGTCTCCGATTAAAAAAATCTTTAAAATTGTATTCTTTCATAATTTCTCCATTCAATTTTATTTATATTAATTATATCAAAAAAAATAGTTAATTTCAAGCAATAAAATTAAACTAGTATAAAGAGTTTTGAAATAATTAAGAAATACACAAATAATAAATAAATTGATATAAAAGTGATATAATATTTTATCAAAAAAGTCTTATATATAAATCAGTAAAATAAATAATTATATATTATAGTATATAATTAATTTTAAAAGTAATATAAAAATATATAAAATAGACTGTAAACTATTGATTTTTTTTTTCTTTAATAGTACAATATACATAGGTGATAAAATATGAAAAAAAGGGCAGAAGAGAATATGCATAAAGTTACTTACAAAACCGGTGTAACTTTGATAGTTTTAGTTGTAACAATAATAGTTGCAATAATACTTATATCAACTGTTGCATTTTCAGCAGTTAATGCAATAGATAGTGCAAATGTTAGTACATTTTCTAAAGATTTAATTGAGATACAGGATGCTACACAGAGTTATTATATAACAAATAAAGTGCTTCCATCAGTAGCTGATTCTACAGTAATTAGTAAAGATGAATTATTAGCACTTTCGAGGTCTCAAGATTTATTAGTAGGAGAACTTACAGAAAACAATGATTTAGAATCAGAATTTTATACTATAGATCTTGCTAAAATAAATGTAACAAATACATCATATGGAACCAGAAAATTAGGTGAAGGTGATATATTTATTGTTGCATATCCATCGATGAATGTATATTATCCTTATGGATTAAATGCAAGAGGAACAACATATTTTTCAATAACTTCTAAAATATCTAATGTTGTAAAAATATATGGGGATCAAGTAGATACTTCAACAACTTCTGTTATTTCATCAGGTGGTGTAAAAGTTACAAAAAGTAATGGATGGGCAAATAAGATGGGTGTAAGTATTGAAGCAGATATGGCAGTAGATGAAACATTGTACATGTCAGTAAGCTCAGATATAAATAAACTTATTACAACAACTGAGGGCAAAAATACATTTGGATTTAATTTACTATCTTCAATAGTTGCAGATACTGAAACGATAAAAGTTCCAACACTTACACAAGTGGAAGCAGACTATATAGAGCTTGGAACAAAACCATTAGCAGATAGATATGTAGATATATTAAAATACAAAGGTACAGAAGTAATTGGCAGGGTAAGAATAGATTTATCTAATTTTAGTAAAACTCTACCAACAATAACAACTGCTACATTATCTTCTTATCCAACAATGAATACAGTTAAACTAACACTTGCTACAACAGAAAGTGGTATAAAAGAAGTTAGATATGAATACTTATCTAAATATACTGATGATGGTACAGTAGCAAATTACTATACAGGTGTAGCAGATTTTGATTCTGTATATATGCAATCAAAAGGAAAAAAAGCAAAACTTTCAAGTGATTCTACAACTACAATAAATGCACCTAAAAATGTTCAAAGTGTAAAGATAGCAATAATAGATAAAGCAGGTAATGTTAA
>JAQUDY010000117.1 GCA_028685445.1 Bacilli bacterium | reverse complement strand
AACAATTTGATTTTATAATTGATTTTAGGATTAATTATAAATAACATTATAAGTGGAATAGATAAAATTCCCACAGAAATATTAGCTGCATTAGATATGCCGGATGAAAAAACTGTAGAACCAACACCTGTAAAATGATTGGCTAGAAACTCCCAGAAAGAAAAAAAGTAATATTGGGATGATGGCCATAAGTCTGATGTTGCACTTATAGATTTTAAACTTAAAAATAGAGGTATTAACAAAACAGCAACCAAACCAGCAGATAATAAAGAAGATGCAATAAACAATAATATTTTATTTATAAATTGTTTTATATTAGAAAGCTTACTAATTAATAAATATCCTAAAAAATACACAAAAGAAAAAATACAAATCATATACCCTATAAAATAATTAGCAAAAAGCATTAAAGCTAAACTGAATATATATAATAAATACTTATTTTTATCAACTAACTTTTCAATTCCTAAAATAATTATTGGCAAAAAAACCATTCCATCTAACCACATAATATTCCAATAATATGCAGTGAAATAAGCACAAAAAGCATATAATAGAGAAATGGGAACAAAAATAATGTTTTGAACATTAAATTTTTTATTTAAAAAATAAGACATTGAAGTAGCAGCAAGAGCAACTTTTATTGCAATTACAATAGAGTATGATAATAATAAATTATCACGGTTAAAAAGAAATATTATTAAATTAAATGGACTTGATAAATAATTTAAAAAATTTCTTATAAAAGGTAATCCCATTCCCATAGAAAAAGAATAAATTAAAGTTGAGTTAGTTTTGATTCTATCAAACAATTCTCCTAACATTGGGCCATATTGATGGTAAAAATCAATTGTTAATAGAGAATTTTTTCCTAAGGGTGTAACCTTTTGTAAATAATATATAATAAATATAATTATTAAAGCTAGTATAAAGGTTAAATAAGTAGAACCATTTTTTTTAAAATATTTATTTAACACTGTATCACCTAAAAATATTATATCATTAACTTGAAAAAAGATTAATAAAAAGTTATAATTAGTTATAGAAAGAAGGAATTATGAAATTAGAAGGAACAAAAACAGAAAAAAATTTAATGACAGCTTTCTCTGGTGAATCAGAAGCTAGAGTTAAATATGAATATTATGCTTCACAAGCAAAAAAAGATGGATATGAACAAATATCTGCAATATTTGATGAAACATCTAAAAATGAAAAAGAACACGCTAAATTATGGTTTAAAGCTTTACATGGAGGAAAAGTTCCTAGTACAGTTGACAATTTAATCGACGCTGCAAACGGTGAAAATTATGAGTGGTCAGAAATGTACAAAGAATTTGCTCAAACAGCGCGAGAAGAAGGTTTTGATGAAATAGCAGAACAATTTGAAGGAGTAGCAGGAGTAGAAAAAGCTCATGAAAACAGATATTTAAAACTGCTAAAAAACATTGAAGAAGATGAAGTGTTCAAAAAGAGCGAAGAAAAAATTTGGAAATGTAGAAATTGTGGACACATTTATTCTGGTAAAGAAGCATTAGAATTATGCCCTGTGTGTGACCATCCACAAGCTCATATGGAAATAAATTGTGAAAATTATTAAACTAATTTAACAAAAAAACCGAAAAATCGGTTTTTTTATATTCCTTTATAATTTTTAAATTCTTTGGTTATCAAATCTTTACTTTGTAATTTTCTAAAAGCAAAATCATCTAATATTATATCAAATTCTCCAATAAACTCGTATATGTCAGGATTAAATCCTAATTTAAATTGATTTTCTTCATAGAATTGAGAATCTAAACTAAAATCATCAGCAAGTCCATTTAAATCAATATAATCATATTCTTCTTTATAAATTTCAAAAAGTTTATTATATAAAAAATGTTTAGGATTTAATGATTCAAATTTTTTATCATAACCGCTAGCAACAATTGTTACCCTATTTAAAAATTTTATTATAATTGCTCCAGCTATATATTCATCGCTTTCTTTTTTTAATCCTTCAGTTGCTTCAATTATATTATTTTTTAATTGTAGTAATAATTTGTCGGATTCCATTTTTATATTTAAATTTTCTTCATTAGGATCTTCTTGGATTTTGGCATTACATTCATTATTATTTTCTAATTCTTTTTCATAACTTTCTTTAGCTTGTAGTAAGAATTTACGATAATCAACTTTAATTAATATTAATTCAGCCATTTCACTTTTAGAAAATATATTTATAAGATTACGGTAACTATTAATATTGTTAGTAGTTTTGTCCTTAATAAAATTATAGAATATGTTAATTTCTCTACTTGATGCTAACTCATATTCTAATCCGCGGTTATTAGAAAGTTTTATTTCTTTTTTAAAATCTTTATTCAATTTATTAAAATCATATTTTTTTAAATTTATATAAGGATTAATTTTTGGTAGAATTAAATCAAAAGGAATGACTTCTCTTCTTCTTTTAAATTTAAGGTCTTTTAAGTCGTCTATTATTTTTACGTTTTGATTATAAGTGCTAGCAAAATTTTTTTTAGGTTTTAATTCACCAATTATAATCTCAGGATTAATTTTCAAAAAAACCATCTTTTTATCTTTGTATTTTTTTGTAATATCCTTAATAAAGGCTTTTAACAAATCTAAATTATAATAATCAATTAAAAAACCTTTAGGAGCATATGCATACTTTCTTAAACCTCTAATTCTTCTATATAAAATTAAAGAAGCTGCTATTATGACGCCATTATCTTCAAAGCCAACATAATCATAACTATAACCTTGTTCGCCCATAAATCGAGCGTAAGCAGAACTCTGGCAATAGCTTCTTAAAGGATGTGAAGATGCAAATTCATCAAACTCTTTGATTGTTAGTTCCACTATTCTCATGTG
>JAQUDY010000020.1 GCA_028685445.1 Bacilli bacterium | reverse complement strand
TTTAGTATATTTTTAATGGTTTTTTTAAAATTTTGTCGTACGTCCTTGGATATTTAATTGGGGTTTTTTTTATTTTTTTTATTTTTATTAACATTCTCTTACTATTTTCTATTGGTAATAAAAAGTTTTGACTTTCTATTATTTCTCCTCCAAGAATATTAATAGCGTAATTCGATTTATCTAATTCTTCTTTAGAATCTGCTTTTAATGGAATAAAATAACCATTTAATTTCACATATGGTAATGATAATTCAGATAAAATTTTTAAATCTGCAACTGCTCGTGAAGTAACTAAATCAAACTGTTCTCTTTTATTTTCTATGTACTTTTCACTTCTATCATTAATAACAGATACATTATCCAATTCTAATTTTTTAATTAATTCTTCTAAAAATATTGTTTTTTTCTTATTTGAATCTAAAAGTGTTAATTCTAAATGTGGATTAAATATTTTTAAAACTACTCCTGGAAAACCAGCACCAGTTCCAATGTCTAATATTGATTTAATTTTTTTGATATCTACAATTTTTAATATAGTCAAAGAGTCATAATAATGCTTTAAATAAACATCTTCTTCTGATATAATTCTTGTTAAATTTGTATGTTCGTTGTATTCTAATAAAAATTCATAATATATTTTCAGTTGTTTTTCTATATGTGAATTTATGTTTATATTTATTTTATTTATTTCTTCTATAAATTTATTTTTATCCATTTTTATTATATTCTTTCTTTAAATAAATTGCTAATAATGAAATGTCTACTGGATTTACTCCACTTATTCTTGATGCTTGAGCAATTGTTAGTGGTCTAATTTTATTAAGTTTTTCCCGTGCTTCTAAAGCTAAATTTTTTATTTTATTATAATTTATATCTATTGGAATTTGTTTTTCTTCAGATTTTAATAGTTTTTCTATATCACTATAAGTTTTTTTTATATATCCTTCATATTTTATATTAAATTCTACAGCTTCTATTATTTCTTTAGAATAATTTGTATCGATTAATTTATTTTCTAAATAATCAATTATTTTAATTTCTGGTCTTTTTGCAAAGTCATATAAATTATATCCTGTATTTAAAACTTTATTATTTAATTTTTGTTTTATTTTTATTGGGATGTTGTTTGGAGTAATTTTTGTTAATTTTAATTCATTTGTTAGATTTTGAATCAATTCTTTTTTAGTTAATAATTTTTTATATTGATTCTCAGAAATCAAACCTATCTTATAACCAATTTCTCTTAATCTTAAATCTGCATTATCGTGTCTTAAAATTAATCTAAATTCTGCTCTTGATGTTAACAAACGATATGGTTCTAAAGTACCTTTAGTTACTAAATCATCAATTAAAACTCCTATATATGCCTCGTTTCTTTTTAAAATTATTGGTTCTTTGTTAGTTAATATTTTTGCGGCATTAATCCCTGCTATTAACCCTTGGCTTGCTGCTTCTTCATAACCACTTGTGCCATTTATTTGCCCAGCAGTAAAGAGTTTTGATATTATTTTCGTTTCTAAAGTAGGTTTTAATTGTAAAGGATTTATTGCATCATATTCTATTGCATATGCATATTGTAAAATCTTTGCATCTTCTAAACCTTCTAAACTTCGAACCATTTTTTCTTGAATCTCATATGGCATACTTGTTGAGAATCCTTGTAAATAAATATCATCATAAAACTTGCTTTCTGGTTCTAAGAATAATTGATGTCTTTCTTTATCAAAAAATCTTACTATTTTATCTTCAATTGATGGACAATATCTTGTTCCTGTTCCTTCTACTTTTCCTCCATACATAGCTGATTTTGATAAATTATCGTTTATAATTTTATGTGTTTTTTCATTTGTATATGTTGTATAACATTTTTCTTGATTAAGTGGGTCATATGTAGGTATGGAATCATAACTGAAAGTCCATAAGATTGGATCTCCATATTCTTCTTTTAATTTAGAAAAATCTATAGAACTTTTATCTATTCTTTGAGGTGTTCCTGTTTTTAACCTTAATAATTCAAAACCTGCTTTTTTTAATGATTCACTTAAGAACTTTGAGCTTTTTTCTCCATGTGGGCCCTCTTCTTTAGATTCATTGCCTATTAAAATTTTGCTTTTTAAATAAGTCCCTGTTGTCAATATTAATGCATCACATAAAAACTTAGTGTTGTTTTCTAATTCTACTCCTTTTATAGTATTCTTTTCTAATAGAAGATTTGCTACCATACCTTCTATTATAGTTAGATTTTTTAATTTTTTTAGTTCTTTCAACATTTCTTTTGGATAAATGACTTTATCTGCTTGCGCGCGAAGAGATCTTACTGCAGGACCTTTAGCATTATTAAGCATTTTAATTTGAATATGACTTTTATCCGCTACTTTTCCCATTAATCCACCCAAAGCATCTATTTCTCTTACTACTATTCCTTTAGCAGTTCCGCCTATTGATGGATTACAGGGCATATCTGCTATATTATTTATATTTGATGTTATTAAAGCTGTTTTATGGCCAAGAAGACTTGCCGCATGAGCTGCTTCTACTCCTGCGTGTCCTCCACCTACTACTATAATTTCATATTTCATAACTTCCTACTTTCCTAAACAAAATTTTGAAAATAATTCATCAAGTAGGTCTTCTTTATAGGTTTCTCCTATAATTTCTCCTAATATTTCATAAATTAATCTTAAATCAATGGATATTAAATCTATTGATATTTTGTTTTGTATTGCTTTTTGAGTTTCTTTTATTAAATTAAGTGTTTTTCTTACTAATGATATTTGACGTGCTGATGATAAATATGAAAAATCTTTTTTTTCTAATTGGTCTAAATTAAATAGTTTTATTATTTCTTTTTTTAGTTTTATTAATCCTTCGTTATTTATAGTATTTCCAAATATTAAGTTAAATTCTTTTAATCTAGATATTTTTATTTTTTGTTGTTGATCATCTTTATTTATAAAAACTATAATATTTTTATTTTTTATTTGTGATAATAAAAAAATGTCTTCTTCTATATTATCTTCTGTGTTATCTATAACATATATTATTAAATCCGCTTCTTTACTTATTGTTAAACTTTTGTCTACTCCAATTTTTTCTACAATATCGGATGTTTCTCTAATCCCTGCTGTATCTATTATATTCAATAATATTCCATTTAAAGAAATTTTCCCTTCTACTATATCTCTTGTAGTTCCAGGAATATTTGTAACTATAGCTTTTTTTTCCTCTATTAAAGAATTAAGAATACTACTTTTTCCTACATTTGGTTTTCCAATGATTGCCACATCAATCCCACTTTTTATCAATTTTCCGTCTTTTGCATCTTTTAATAATTCTTCTAGTTTAATTGAAATTTTCTTTAATTTTGGTGATAAAAACTCATTTGTAATAATTTCTATATCATCATATTCAGGATAATCTATATTAACCTCTATACTTGCTTGTAAATTAATAAGTTCTTTTCTTATTTTATTTATTTTTTCTGATAATGATCCAGATACTTGATTAATTGCTAGCTTTCTTGATTTTTCAGTTTCACTTGAAATTAAGTCTGCTACTCCTTCTGCTTTTAATAGATCGATTCTCCCATTTAAAAAAGCTCTTTTAGTAAATTCTCCTGGCTCTGCTAATTGACAGCCATTATTTAACAAAACTTCTAATATTTTATTTGTTGTTGCTATACCACCATGACAATTTATTTCAACAATATCTTCTGTAGTGTATGTTTTAGGAGCTTTCATAATACTAACTAAAACTTCATCTATTTTATCAGAATTTTCCATTATAAAACCATAGTGAATTGTGTGGCTTGCTACTTTGAGTAAATTTTTACCAGAAAATATATTGTTAATTATTTTTATAGAATCTGGACCACTCATTCTTATTATACTTATAGCCCCAACACCAAGAGAAGTTGATATTCCGCATATAGTTGTATTCATAGGTTTCACCTCGCTGGTATTATAGCATAAATTCTTTTTCTAATAAATAAAAAAAGGAATTTAATCCTTTGTTGGTTTTACAATTATATGTCGATTTGGTTCAATTCCTTCACTTTCTGTTTTTATTCCTTTATAATTTGTCAATATATTGTGTACTATTCTTCTTTCATAAGAATTCATATTTTCCATAACAACCTGTGTTTTTGTTGATTTTACTTCCCTAGCGATATTCTTTGCTAGTCTTTCTAGATGCGCTACCTGTTTGTCTTTATAATTTTCTACATCTAAATTTATATAAGGAAACATGCCTAATTGATTGAACATTACTTGTTTTGATATTAAAGTTAAAGCCGATAGTGTTTGTCCATTTTTACCTATTAATATAGGATTATTGTCAGAAAACATTTTTATTCCTATTTGTTTATTTCGAATATTTGACTCGAAAGTTACATTTAACCCCATATCACTGGTTAATTGAATTAAAAAATCTTTTAAATATGTTTGAATAACAGTTAATTTAACAATTGATAATTTATAATGAACTGTTTTAAACAAACCACTTTTTTTCTCTTCAAATTTATATAATACATCCTCTTCGTTTAATTTTAAATTATCTAGAGCTTTTTCTAATAGATTATTTTTTTCTTTTCCTTCATAAATATACAATTCCATAACTAATTACTCCTTTTTTTTATAATTAAATTTTGGATAACACTAAATCCATTTGTGACAAACCAATATAATGCAATAGCTGTTGGTAAACTAAATGATGCTATTGATATAAATATTAGCATAAAATTTGTCATAAATTTCATTTGTTTTTCTTGTTCAGGACTTCCCATCGATGTCATATTATATTTAAATGATAAATATGTCGTTAAAATTATAAGAAATACTAATAATAAATACCAATAATTACCTGAGCTAATACCTTTAAAAGGTGTTGTACCTAATTGAAATACCCAAAGGTCAGCTTCAAAAATTGCTGGTATTCTATTTATTGCTTCTAAAAAAGCTAAGAATAACGGTAATTGAACAAAGGATAATAAACAACTACCTATTGGATTAACATTATATTTTTTATAAATTGACATCATTTCTTGACTTTTTTGCATCATTGCATCTGAATCAGTCTTATTTTCATATTTCTTTTCTAAATTTGATAACTCTGGCTGAGCTTTTTTCATATTAGCAGATTGTTTCATCATTTTGATTGTAAAAGGCATCAGTATTATTCTTATTGCAACTCCAACTAACATAACTGCAATACCATAGTTTTTAAAAAATAAACCTACTTTTATTATATACCAAGCTAAAGGTAAAACGAAAATCTGAGCCCAAAATCCACTATAATTTTTAGAATCATATATTTTTAAATTTTCACATTTTGGTAATTTATCTATTTTAGTTGGTAATTGGTCTTCATATTTTGTATATATTTTTTTTAAAGTTTCATCTGTTGGTTGACATAATATATTTGATGGAATACTTTGACCAGTAACTTCACTTGTTATTCTTTTATTATTATTATCATTTATATATTTTGTACATCCTGTTAATGTAAAAGAAATGATTAATAATAATATTACTAATTTACTTTTTGTTTTCATTTTTCACCTATTTAATTAATTTAATTAAATTTTCTTTCATTTCATTATAATTTAATTCAACACAGCGCTTTCTTATTATTATAATATAATCTAAGTCTTTTTGAAATAGATTTATTGTTTCTTTTATAATTTCTTTTGTTCTTCTTTTTAATTTGTTTCTTTTAACAGCATTTCCAATACTTTTTCCTACGGCTATACCAAATCTTGTTTTTTCTTGCTTCTTTTTTGAATAATGAATTACAAAAAAAGAATTTTTTAAATACTTAGTGTTTTTAACAAAATTATCAAACTCTATTTTGTTTTTTATTCTTAATTCTTTTTTCATTTTTCTCCTAAAATAAATAAACCACTTTTTTCGTGGCTTATTTTGAAAGAACTTTGCGTCCTTTTTTTCTACGTAACTTTAATATTTTTGTTTTTTTACGAGCAAAAAAACCTTGTTTCTTACTTTTTTTACGGTTATTTCTTTGAAATGTCATTTTCATATATATGCACCTCCACATCTGTTTTTGCGTTTTTATTATATTATACTCTGAGAATTAAGTCAACCTTGTTATATAAAGGTTTTTTTAGAAAATAATGTGGAAATTGTTGATATCTTTTTTATTTGTTTAATTAATTTTGTGGAAATTGTTGAAAACTTCATTATTGTTAGGTATTATAAGACTTAAGTTGTTGATAAGTATGTTTATAACTTGTTGATAAGTTGTTTTTTATTAATGGGGGCTTTCTTTTTCAACAAAAAAGCTTTACAATTAAATTAAGTACGAAATATAATCGCAAGCGGGGTGGTTAAATGGAAAATAGTATTTTATGGAATAATTTTCTTGATGTTATTAAAAGTAAAATTTCTTCTGTTTCATTTGATACCTGGTTTAAAGAAACTAAGCTAATCAAAAATGAAAATAATAAGCTATTAATTCAAGTTCCTATGTCTTTTCATAAAAAATTTTTAAACGAAACATATTATGATTTAATTGACGAAATTTTAGTAGGTATTACTGGAAATAGTTTTGATTTAGATTTTATAGTAGAAGAAGAAATTAAAGATTCTGATAATGAAATAGATGAAAAAAACATTGATACTACGTATAGTAATCTTAATTCTAACCTCAATTCTAAATACACATTTGAAAATTTTGTAATAGGCGAGAGTAATCGTTTTGCACAAACAGCAGCGGTTGCTGTTGCTGAGCAGCCTGGTAAAATATATAATCCTTTGTTTATTCATGGTAAAAGTGGACTAGGTAAAACCCATTTAATGCACGCTATTGGCAATTACGTTATTAATAACAGTGAGAAAAAAGTATTATATGTTACTAGTGAAGAATTTATTGCTGATTTTATTGGGATTAATAAAAAAGAAAATAATAATTTTGACATTGTTGATCATTTTAAAGAAAAATATAGAAACATTGATGTCCTATTAATTGATGATATTCAATTTTTAGGAGGCGCAGAAAAAACTCAACATGAATTTTTTCATACTTTTAATACTTTATATGATTCTAACAAGCAAATAATTATTAGTTCTGATAGATCACCAGATGATTTAAAATTATTAGAAGATAGACTTAGAACTAGGTTCAGATGGGGATTAACAGTTGATATTTTCCCTCCAAACTTCGAACTTAGATGTAAAATATTAAAAGATAAAATGGTAGGTCATGAAGTTGCTAATTTAGTTAAGAATGAAGTTATTGAATATATAGCTACAAATTGTGAAAATGATGTTAGACATTTAGAAGGTGCTATAACAAGATTATACGCGTATGCTGCAATAATGTGTCCAAAAGAAATAAATTTAGATTTCGCGGTTGAAGCACTAAAAGATTATATTGGTAAATCTATATACATAACAAATAATATTACAAAAATTCAAAAAGCAGTTGCTGATTATTATAATATAACAATTGAAGATTTAAAAAGTAAAAAAAGACACGCTAATATCAGTTATCCACGACAAATTGCTATGTACTTATCTAGAATGACAACAGAAGAAACTATTGTAAAGATAGGACTAGAATTTGGAAATAGAGATCATTCAACTGTATTACACTCTTGTGAAAAAATAGCAAAGGAATTAAATAATAATGAAAAATTAAAAAATAAATTAAAGGAAATTAAAAATAAAATTGTTAATTAATGAAGATAACTCAGATTTATCAACACACACTTTTTATAGAATAAATCTTGAAAACTATATGTTTTCCACAAAATGAACACTAATAATAATAATAATTAAAAAGAAAGAAGGTATACAATGAAATTATTAATAGAAAGAAATGAAATATTAGGAAGTTTAACAAATGTAATGAGAGCTATTTCTCCACGAAATATAATTCCTATATTAAATGGAGTTAGATTTGATTTAACTAAAGAAGGATTATATTTAACTGCAAGCGATAGTGACTTAACTATTAAAACTATCATTCCAAAAGAAAAAATTAAAAATATAGAAAAAACAGGAAGTATAATAATTCAAAGTAAATATTTATTAGAAATAATAAGAAAGTTACCAAATACTGATATTAATATAGAAGTTGTTGATGGTTTAAAAATAATTATTAGTACAGAAAATACAATTTTTAATTTAAATTGTTTAAATCTAGAGGATTATCCACATATTTCATTAGAAGAAATCAAAAAACCAATTATTATTGAAAGTAAAGATTTAAAAAATATAATTAATCAAACAATCTTTGCTGTTTCAACTCAAGAATCAAGACCGTTATTAACTGGAATTAATTTTAAAGTAAATGGCAATATACTTGAGTGTATTGCAACTGATTCTTATAGATTAGCAAAAAAGACTTTTATCCTCTCAGAAGAATATGAATCATTTGATTTGGTGATTCCAGGAAAAAATATAAATGAATTAGACAAATTATTGTCTCTAGAAGGTAATGTGGAAATTCATCCATTTATTAACAAAATATTATTTAAATACGATAATTACAGTTTTCAATCTAATTTATTAAGCGGTTCTTACCCAAATACATCAAATTTAATACCAACTGATTTTGAAATAATATTAACAACAACTTTATCTGAATATTATCATGCCATTGATCGTGCGGCTTTATTGACACAGAACAAAGATAAAAACATTGTAAAAATGGAAACAGCAGAAAAAACATTAATGATATCATCTTATGCAAGTGAAATAGGAAAAGTAGAAGAAACTGTTACAATTAACAAAAATGATTCAAAAGATTTATCTATTTCATTTAGTTCTAAATATATGCTAGAAGCATTAAAAACTTTTGAAGAAGAAGAGTTATTAATTTTATTAAACACAGATACTAAACCAATAATTTTAAAATCAACAAAAGATGAATCATTAATTCAATTAATTTTGCCAATAAAAACATATTAAAATTAAAAATTCAATTTTTAATTTTTTTTGACAATATTCTACAATATTCTACAAAAAAAAATGTTATAAGAGTAACTGGTCAGGGGGTGATCAGATGCAGGAATATGAAATTAATGATAAAACATTAGCAGTTTTACCTTATAATTATAATCAATCTATTGTCTATGAAGGGAAAGATTGTTTCATTTTAGAAAAACCAGTTTCTAAAATTATGGATAATAGTTGTAAGTATTATGGAAGTACTATGGAAGGTAGACAAAAAGGAGCAACAGCATTAACAGGTATTAACTATAAAGTACCAATAATAGTCTCTGAGGAAAATAATGTTATTTTTTTTCCAACTACTTCTCCTAGATTAAAAGAATGTAGTTGGATAAGTTTAAATAATATAAATAAATATTATTTAAAAGAAGACAAAATAATATTAGAGTTTTTAAATAAAGAAAAATTAGAATTATCAATTTCTGAAAATATTTTAAAAAATCAAATATTGCGAGCTGCATTGCTTGAATCAGCTATAAAAAAAAGATCTAAAAAACAATAAAATTCCTTTAAAAAAGCATTGTTTTGTGTTATAATTTAAATAGGTATAGGTGTACTCAATATACCTATTTTATTATTATAGGTCTTAAAAGAGGGTTTTAAATGCAAATATTAAATTTAGAAATGCGTAATTTCAGAAGTTTTAAATCACTTAATTTAGAATTTTCTAAAACAAAAAATATTATAATAGGAAATAATGGCCTTGGGAAAACAAATATAGTAGAAGCAATCTATTATTTAGCATTAACTAAATCTTTTAGAACATATGACGATTCAGTTTTGATTAATACAGAAAGTGATACAACATCAATAATAGGTATAATATCAAATCGCTATAAAAACACATATAAAATAATTTTAAATCAACAAGGTAAAAAAGCTTTTATCGATAATAATCAAGTTAATAAAATTAGTGATTATATATCAAAAATAAATGTTATTTTATTTAACCAAGAGGATTTAAGAATGATAAAAGATAGTCCTAGTATTCGAAGAAAGCTATTAAATATGGAAATTTCTCAATTGGACAACACATATTTAAAACTTTTATCAAATTACAATAAAGTATTGAAACAAAGAAATAGTTATTTAAAATCAATGTTGATAAATAGTATGATACCAACAAATTTTTTAAATATACTAACTGAAAAGTTAATAGATTATGGTATTCAAATTTTTAATATTCGTAAAGATTATATAAATTTAATAAATGAAAACATAAATATTAATTTTAAAAAAATAACAAAAAAAGAAGGTTTATTTATTAATTACATATCTGATTATAACGAAGAAACAAAAGAATCTTTAGTTAAAAAATATCAAAAAAATTTTAGTAGAGATTTAAATTATGGAAAAACACATTATGGTATTCATTTAGATGACTTTATTTTTTATTATAATGAGTATTTAGCAAAAGATTTTTTGTCAGAAGGTGAACAAAAAAACGCAATCATATCATTTAAGTTATCAGAAGTTAGTATTTTTTATCAAAAAACCAAAACAATGCCTATTTTAATATTAGATGATCTTTTTAGTGAATTAGATAAAGAAAAAATAAAAAGAATCATTCGTTTCTTTAAAAAAAATATCCAAATATTTATAACTACCACAGATTTAGATTATTTGGATCAAAAAACATTATCTAATAGTAAAATATTTAAATTAACTACAAAAAAAATTGAGGTGGAAAATTATGAATAAAAATGAAATGAAATATAATGAAGAAGATATTCAAGTCTTAGAGGGATTAGAAGCTATTCGAAAAAGACCAGGTATGTATATTGGTACAACAAGTGGTAGAGGTTTACATCATTTAGTATGGGAAATAGTTGATAATGCTATAGATGAAGCTTTAGCTGGATACTGTGATGATATTGAAATAATAATTAATAAAGATAACTCTATTACAATAAAAGATGATGGGCGTGGGATACCCACAGGAATACACTCGAAAACAGGTCTTTCAACTGTAGAAACTGTTTATACTGTTTTGCATGCAGGAGGAAAATTTGGTGGTGGAGGATATAAAGTATCTGGTGGATTACATGGAGTAGGAGCTTCTGTTGTAAATGCTTTAAGTTCATTTGTAGAAGTAACAATTTATCAAAACGAAAAAGTTCATTTTATTCGTTTTGAAAATGGTGGAAAAGCTCTTGAACCATTAAAAGTAATTGCAAAGTGTGATAAAGAACGAACAGGAACAACAGTTACTTTTAAACCGGATCCTGAAATATTTCAAGAAACAACAATTTTTGATTATGAAATTTTAAAAAATAGGGTAAGAGAATTAGCATTTTTAAATAAAGGATTAAGGATCATTTTGGTAGATGACCGTGAAATTGAAAGTAAAAAAGAAGAATTTTTATATAATGGCGGGTTAAAAGAATACATTATTTATTTAAATAGAAACCATCGACCTATTCATGAAGAAATAGTTTATATTGAAGGCGTAAAGGAAGAAATATCTATAGAAGTAAGCTTCCAATACAACGAATCCTATAATAATTCAACATTATCTTTTGTAAATAATATAAACACAGGAGATGGGGGAACACATGAAGAAGGAGTTAGAAACTCACTAACCAGAATAATAAATAATTATGCTCGTAAAAACAAATTTTTAAAAGAAAACGATGAATCTTTAACAGGAGATGATGTCCGCGAAGGATTAACAATTGTAATTTCTTGTAAACATCCTAATCCTCAATTTGAAGGGCAAACAAAAGGGCGTTTAGGAAATACGGAAGTAAGAAAAATTGCATCAGATATTTTTGGTGAAGGTTTAGAAAGATTCTTAATGGAAAACCCTGATGTAGCAAAACAAATTTTAGATAAATCATTAATGGCTTCTCATGCACGCTTAGCTGCAAAAAAAGCACGAGAATTATCTCGAACAAAAGGTGGACTTGATTTAACTAATCAGTGGGGAAAGTTGGCAGATTGTTCTAGTAAAGATCCTTTAGAAAGAGAATTGTTTATAGTAGAAGGGGATTCTGCTATGGGGTCATCAAAACTTGGTAGAAACCCTAAAACTCAAGCTATTCTTCCAATAAAAGGAAAAATATTAAACGTAGAAAAATCAAGATTAGATAAAATTTTAGGAAATGAAGAAATAAGAAGTTTAATAACCGCTTTTGGTACAAGTATAGGCGATGAATTTG
>JAQUDY010000019.1 GCA_028685445.1 Bacilli bacterium | reverse complement strand
AATTACGGAATTATGATGGTGGATGGTATTGAGCTACCTACTTATGGTATAATTGGTGAAGGTAGAAGATTAGAACATACAAATGGTCATTTTGGTACTGGCATACCGCTTGATACTAAAAACTTTGCAACTCAGAATACTATTAAAGATTTTAGTAATCCAATTTTTGATGTACCTAACGCTATTACTAAAGCAAGAGTTTACTTATGGTTAGAGGGTCAAGATATAGATAGTTTAGAAACGAACTCTAAAGGAGTAGATTTAATAGTAAATATTGACTTTGTAAAGGATACAGCAGGATATGAGTAATAAAAAAAAGGGTGAAGTAATGAAAAAAGAAGAAAATAAAGTAGATTTTGACTTATCAGTTTTAACTTTAAGTGAATTAATTAATCTTCATGAAAAGGTAATTAGTTTTCTGCAGTATTTAAATGAAAATGAAATAATAACAGAAGAAAATAAAGGGGAAGATTAAAATGGCGAATTTTTTACAATTTATAGAAGAAGATATAAAATCTAAAAAAACATTATTTTCTACAATGCCAACTTCAACAAAAACAAACAAAAGAAAATATAATGAAAAAATATCTGAAGTAAGATCAAAATATGAGGAATACCGTATTTCAGTAAAAAAATATTTAGATTTAAAAAGTAAATCATTTAATGTTTCAGATAAGCGTAATATCACGGAGCTTACTGAAATTGTTGCAGATTTAGAAAACATTAAATTTATTCTTAATCCAACAAACACATATTTTGAGAAGATGGGTTTTGAAACATTGTTATATCAACTAGAAAATTATCGTGACTTGCAATTTTCTTCTTTAAAAAGTATTATTAATGAATTATTAGATAAAATAAGTATGGGTGGTTATAAAGCTTTAAAAGAAGATTTTAATTATACTTATTATATTAACGAATTTATGTCATCTTTTTTAGATATAAGAAATTCTGGAAGTGATAATTATGATCATTTAACTGAGATTTTCGAAAAAATTTATTGGGAAAATCCTGAATTAATAAAGCATTTAGAGCTTAATTTCAGAAAAATTATTCGTAAAAATGAAAAGAAGTTTATAGACTATGTAAATAAATTACAGACAAATATAAAAATAAATAGTGGTCTTGATTATGAAGCTTGTTTAGATAAACTAAAAATTGCCCATAGAGACTTAAATTTATCTAATCAAGAAAATATTTCAGATATCATAGAGCTTTCTAAATCTGGAGAAATAGATATTAATAGTTATTTTGAGGATTCAAAAGTCAGAATGACTACTTTTAGTGATTTAATGATAGATCCCAAAGATATAGAAGATGAAGTAAAATTAGAAAAATTCTACTCAAATATTGAAAGATTAAAAAGTAATGCTGATGAATATGGTAATTATGTTAATTTTTCTCCACTAATAATTGATTTTAAAACCAAATATTTAAATAAAGAATTAGTAGCTCCTAGTAAAATTTCTGCTTTAAAAGAAATAGATAATAAAATCTCTGCTTCAGAGAATAAATTAACAAAGCTTAACAAAAAATTAATTACTCCTTCTAAGTTTCCTTTTTTAAAAAAAGAAACTGATGAAAAAAACATAAAATTCGAATCTATAAAGCTTGCAAATGAATTAAACGATATGTATAAAACATATAAAGAAGAATATTTCAAAGAAAAGGTTTTATCTAAAGTTAATGAATCATTTACTGTTACTGATTTATTACATTTATATTACAGTTTTGATTATTACAAAAAATCCGCTATAAAATCAGTATTTGAAGTAGAAAACTATGATGAAATCGTAACTTTTAGTGATAATTTCGATTTATTTGCTATGAATCCAAATAATGTCATTGTTTGCGCGGCAGCATTGTATGATGAGGCAAATATAGCAAAAGTTATAATTAACAAATATAGACTTTTAAACATTAATATTACTGATGAGGATTTAAATCCTGAAGATTTAAGTAACTTTTTAGAGAAGTTAAAATTAGTATTGAGAGTTAAAGAGATAAACAAAAGTTCTTTAACCGTTGAAAAACTATGGTTTATTACTCAAGTTCATAAGATTGATGTAGCAGAAAACAAAGAAAATTAAAATTCTATAAGTAAAAACCAAATAAAATTTGGTTTTTTTAGGATTTTTAAGAAAGATTTGTTGTGCAGAAAATAGCGAATTATGTTATAATTAACTCATAATAAGAAGTTGTATTTAGCAATAGAAAGTAGGTTATATTATGGATATTAAACAAGTATTTAACAATTTTTCTAATAATAGAAAAGTTATAATTAGTGTAATTCTTATATGTTTAGTCTTGATTTTGTCTGTATTAATACCGACTTTAGCTAATTTTATGAAGGAAGATACTTTGTTAACCACTGCTGTTTGGGATGGCTCAATAGCTAGCAACTACAAATCAGGTGATGGTACTAAGTCTAATCCTTATATTATTTCTAATGGAAAAGAGTTAGCTTATTTTAGCTATAAATTAGAAGAAACAGATTATGAAGACACTTACTTTAAACTTAGTAATAATATTATTTTAAATAAAGGAAGTTTAAGATATGATATTGATAATGGCCTTGAATACATTTTAGATGGAGAAATTTATTATTTAGAGTATTATACGAACAAGTATTATGATAATGTAGAAAAAAATGGTTCTGAGACTGGAACAATAAATATTTTTCCAAGAATAAATGATTTTAAAGGTTATTTAGATGGTGAATTACACACTATTTTTGGTATGTATATAACAGATTCTAATGCTGAGGATTTATCCCTTTTTAATAAATTAGAAGGTGAATTAAAAAACTTGTTTTTTAAAAACTCTTTAATCTACGGTGGTAGTCTTACTGCAGGAATTGCTAGTGATGCTGAAGATAGCACTATTGAGAACTTATTATTTGATGGATATGTTGTAAGCAAACAAGAAACTAATTTAAAAACTATAACTGGTGAATTTAATACTGATGATATAGTGATTGAAAATTATGAAACTAAAAATTATTTAGATCTTAAAAACAATTTACCATATATTAGCTCAAATATCGAATCTATTATAATAAGTGGTACTTATCAATTATCTGATTTAAATCATAATACTTCTATAACAATTAATGAAACTGAGATTAATGGCGGATCTTTTAATATTGAACTTACAGATGAAATAAACCCTGAGCTTGAAATTACAACAATGACTGATTCTTTAAATCCTATTACTCTTTCATTTACTAATTTAAGTTATGAAATAAATTATAATTATAGTTTAACTTCAGGAATTATTGCTAATGCAAAAAACGTTGAATTAATTAACGTTGTTAATTTAGCTAGTGTTTATGGTAACATTTCAGCATCAGGATTAGTAGGAAGTCCTAAAGAAAAATTAAATATTTTAAGGTCATATAATAATGGATATATTTATAGTGACTATATTGCAGCTGGTTTAATCGGAGAAATAAATAATAAAAATAATGAAATCAATATTAACTACTCATATAATTCAGGAGGTATCGATTCAGAATTAGTAGGGGGATTAATCGGAGTTATTGATAAAACGGTAATTGATGTATCAATTACAAATAGCTTTGAAGGAAGTGCTAAATCAGTTATCGGTAGTTATGTAGATGACTCAATAAATGCTGTTAATAGTTATAAAAATATTAATGATGATGATCTTAATTTTGAATATATGGAAGAACATGAACTTCTTGATAAAAAGTTTTTAACAGAAACTTTAAACTATAAGGAATTTATTGATGAAGAAAATCTTCAAGCAGAACCAGAAAATATTTGGCGCTATGAATTAAACTCATTTCCAACTAATTATTATGATTATGTATTATCAAAAGTTGTTAGACTTCATATTGGAACTTTATCATTTAAAGATTATCAACCTTTAAATGATGAACTGATAATAAAAAATAAAATAAATTTTATTTTAGAAGAAACAAATACACTAGATTCAGTAATAAGTAAAGAGTACTACATCAGTAGTAGTAAAAAACTATTATCATCGTCCGAACTTAATTTATTAGATGAATGGGAGAGTTATGAAGATTTAAAATCAATTAATACAGAAGGAAAGTATATTATTTATATAAAAGTAACTGATTATAAGAATAATATATATTATATTAATTCTGAGATGTTGATACTTGACTTAAGTGGACCCGAAATAACATTAAAAAGTGATCTAAATTCTTGGACACAATTTTTAGAAGAACCATTAGAAGTTTATACTAACAAACTAGAAACGATTACAATTAATACCAATGATGATTTATCAGGAATAGCATTTATTAAATATATGATTTCTTCAAATACCTATACTGAAGAAGATTTATCTTTATTATCTGAAGAAAACTGGAATAATTATAAAGATGGGATAACATTAAATGAAATAGGTAAAAAAATAGTATATGTAAAAGTAATTGATAATGCTGAGAATGTTAGTTATATGAATAGTAGTTATTTAAATTATCAAGGATATCAAATTAATAATTACTTTTTAGGTACAGGAAAAAATCCAGCCTATCAAGGTGTCTCTTCGTTTATAACAGATAAATCAAGTTTCTCTTTAAAAGTAAAGTATGAAGAAGAGACAAACGAGTTTAATAGTTTGTTACAACATAATTTAATTAGCAATATATTGTTACCAGAAAACACAATTATTAGATTATTTGATCATGTTGCTAAAAAGGTTTACAAATATAAAATTCCTGATTCAAATGATAATTATGGTTTTGAAAATAGTTGCATAGAATCTGTAAGTACTTGTGAGAAAGTAGCAACCTATAATTTTAACTTATTCAAAGAAGTAGGGCTAGACCAAGATAAATTTTATGAGGAACATAATTATTATCAAAATGGTTCTTATTTCGAAGAGTATACAATTACTATAGATTTTATAGAAACTGATATAACAGAAAACTATGAGAATGTAAAAATAACTATAGAAATACAAGATGATGAACATCAAGTAATAAGATCTACTTTATCTGATGATATACCGAGTATTAATATTTATTCCAATATTAATGATTTAAGTTCTAAAGCCCAGCTATATTTAAATGTAGATAATGAGTATGAACCTATTAATTTAAATACTAACTCAGTTACAGAAATAGACTTAATAAGTGGTGTTAATTATCAAAGATTAAATGAATTTAAAATATTAGATACTAGCATAGAGCATTTAAATTTAGTTTTTAATATTCAGTTAATAGATTTAGAAGGGAACACTGTTTCTAAAGAAAACTTAAAAAACATGATTGTAAAAGCAGATGAAGAAACATTCTTTATAGGTGATGATAATATCATAAAAATTCCTGCCAATAACATTCATGAAGAGTCTAAAAAAACAATTAAAGTAATAACATACCAAAGAAATAGTGCTCTTCCTAGTGGAGAGTATAATCTAAAAATCTCTAGTGGGTATTCTCTAGATGGATACTTTAGTAAAGGAACTACTTTTAAAGATGTTTTAATACCAGTAAATATTACAAATGATAATTACGACTTAACCGGTTCTTTTAATATAAATATGAACTTGGATTCATCAACTATTAAAAAAGAAAAATCTTTAAATAATATATTATTTGATTGTCAAAAAACAGAAGATTATGAAGATTTATCAATTAGAGTATCACTTTATGAGAAAGAAACTTTAACAGCATATAATCAAAAGTATAATTTAGTGGATTTAAATGATTATTTAAATACTCCTTTAAATGAAGTAATAAATAAAAATTATTTAGTTACTTTAGATCAAAATAATAAATTTAATTTAGAGTTTAAAACAACTGATTTAAATAGAACGATTTATCAATTGATTTTTGAACTATATGATAGCGAAAAAAGAGTAGATGCGATAAAAAAACATTTTATTGTTAGATAAGAGGTAAAAATGAAAAAAAGAATAATTATTATATTAGTCATATTATCTTTGTCAGTATTTACTTCTGGGATAACATATTCAGTTTTTAATTCAAGTACGCAATTAGTAACGCCAAATCAAGAAATAGCAACGTTTATTTTTGAAGCAAACCATGAATCAGATATAAATATACCTATTAGTGAGATGTTACCAGGAAACGAAACTAATCATTTATTTGAAGTTGTTAATTATTTAGAAGAGAAGCAAAGTAATGTAAATACGGAGTATCAAATAATAATAAAAACTTATCATTTTATTCCTCTTATTATAGAGCTTTATAAAACAGAGGGGTCTTCAGAAGTCTTATTAGGAACTTGTGATGAATCATTTTCTCGTAATGAGTTAAACGAACTAGTTTGTTCTATGCCAGAAGAAGAACTTAATAATTCTATAAAAGAAACAAATAAATATAAATTAAGGTTAAAATTCCCAGAAGAGTTTAATAGTGAGGCTTACTCTGGATTAGTAGATTTTATTAATTTAGAATTAAAATCATGGCAGAAAATTTAAATGAGGTTTTATAAATGAAAAACATAAAAAAATATTTAATATTATTATTTATAGTGACAATAACAGGAGTATTTCTAAGCTTAACAATGACTTTAGCAAAATATGTCAAAGATATAGCGTGGGAATATCATTTGAAATCTCAAGAGTTTTATTTTTCTAGTTCGGAACTAGATTCTAAAATTAAAGAGAATATTATAAATGATTGGAATCAAGAAAAAATATTCTTTACGATAAACAATAGTAAAAATGAACATTTAATTACTAAATATGATATAGATTATGAAGTATCTTGCAGAATTATTGGAGAGGCTGGATTGCATGCAAAATGCAATCTAAATGAAACTAATGAATCAATTGCAAACGGTGTTTTAACATCATATCAATCATGTATTAATAATAAAGAAGACGAAGTAGATGTTTCAAATTATAATAAAAAAGAATGTGAATTAGAAGATTA
This sequence comes from Bacilli bacterium, assembly GCA_028685445.1. Taxonomy (GTDB): domain Bacteria; phylum Bacillota_I; class Bacilli_A; order RF39; family UBA660; genus DUUS01. The sequence goes on along the minus strand of JAQUDY010000019.1, from coordinate 5,460 downwards.
TGAGTGGAAAGATCAAGTTGCTTTATCTACTTTATCCTTTGAGATAGAATTAACAGATCCTGAATATGTGTTAGATGAAGTTGAAGTTTTTATTGAAGTAATAAGTACTTCTCCTTATAAAAAAACACTAAAAGGAAGATATATTTTACATAAAAAAGAAAATCCCACATTAGAAGTTAAATTTAATAATTTTGAACATTATGGACACTATATTATATCTAATTTCTTAGATGTTGAAAAATGCCTCAATTTAAAATGGGATACTAACGATTTAATTATAGAAGAAAATGTAGATTTATATGACTCTTACATTGTTGATAATAACAATTACATAAATGAAATAGACATTTCTTTAGGATCAAATTCCTCTACTTCATTAACTTTTTATAAGAAAGAATTAACAGCAATCACATTAAAAGATTTCATATTAAATGATTGTCAAAATTAGTAATAATGTAAAAGAAAAACGACAATAAATAACAAAGAAATTGATATCTAAATATAAGTGTGATATTATTAAAATAGGTGGTAAAATGAAAGTAATTAAGAAAATAATATTTGGAATTTTAGCTGTAACATACTTTTTGTTTGTAATCATAAACACAATACTTATGCTTAATATAAATAAATATGGTTCAACACAGTTCGATGATAAGACTTTTGTTGTAATTAGAAGTGAAATTAGTTCAGATAAATATTTAAAAGGAGATTTAGTAATAACTAAAAAACCAAAACTTTCAGAAATTGAAATAGGTGACGAAATTTTTGTTTATAAAATTAAAAGAGATGGTTCTCCTGTAATTGATTTAGGAATAATTGGTGATCTTCACCCAGATAATGATGCTATTTCATTTGAAAATGGTGCATCTTATCAAATGGATTTAGTTTTAGGTAAAACAGAGAAGATATATAATAATATAGGACATTATTATGGATTAGTTCAATCTCAGTGGGGATTCCTATTTGTTATATTAATTCCAAGTTTCTTATTATTTATATATGAATTATACGCAATTATTGTTGAAATTAAATATGGTAAACCAGAAGCTAATAAAAAGTAGAAAAAATTCTACTTTTTTATTTTCAACAAAAAATTTTATTCTCAAAAAAATCTAAAATTCGACAAATAGATTTACAAAAGGTCAAAATATATGGTAAAATAATATGTAGAATAAAATAGGACGGAAGATATTATGGCGTTAAATAAAAACCTTTCAAAAGAAAAAATTATAAATTATTTTTTGAATGCTTTAATCGCATTATTTAGTATAGTTTTGATGTTTTCAATTTATGTTGGAGTACAAATAAAAATATTAAATCATGACTATGCAAATTTTTTTGGATATTCAATGTTTGAAGTTCAAACTGATAGCATGAAAGATATTATCTCTAGTGGAGATTGGGTCATAGTAAAATTAAATCCTAAAGTTCAATTAAAAGACATTATTACATTTAAAGTTAAAGATGATTATATAACTCATAGAGTTGTGGAAATTCATAAAGGAACTTATATTACTCAAGGAGATAATAATACAGGTAAAGATGAACCAGTTGATCATTCTCAAGTTGTAGGTAAAGTTGTAAAAACATTACCTGGTTTTGGTTTTTTAAGAAGTACTTTATTTAACCCAATTGTTATAACAATGTTAATTGTTGTTTTATATTTAATTGACTCTTTATCAAAGGAACGAAAAACATCAAATAAAATAACTAAAAAAATAAAGAGCGTTAGTTTAAATGCGCTAAAAAAATTTAATAAAAAAGAATCTAAAAATAAAAAGATTATGAAAGAAAGTATCTTGCCAAAGTTAGAAGCTGCAAATATAACTGATGATTATATAGTTGTAGAAAATAGTCCTGAAAAAGAAGAATTATTAATTATCGATGAAAAAGAACCATCTAATGAAATATTAATAAACGAAGAATCATTAACTGAAGCTACTAATGTTAAAGAAGATTCTGAAATTACTGAAGTTTCCATGCCAGAAGAATCTTTAATAGATAATTTAGAAACAATAGAAACTGATTTAGATAATAGAGAAGAATTAGAAGAATATGATTATGTTGCAGATGAATTAGAAAAGACTCAATTTTTTAGAATAATTCCAGTAGCAGAAGGTGAGCTAGATACAACTTTAATGGAAATAGCAGAGTATGAAATGTCTGAACAAAACAAAGTGGAGAATAATACTGTTGAAGAAGAAATAATACCTTTAGAAGAAGAAGTTGAAGAAGATCTAACTCAAATTGATTTAGATTTAATAAAAAATAACACCAGAAGAAATAAAAACCTTATCGATGCTATAATGAATATTAAAAAAGATGAGATAAATGAAATTGTAACCCTTATTTCAAATAATGAAAAACTTCAAACAAATGAACCAACAATTAAAACAATTTTAACAACAACATATATCCACGCTAGATATTATAATTACTTTAGTGAGAAAGATTTAGAATATCGTGGTAAGAGTATATTAATTAAAATCGACAAAATATTAGGAATCATTGCTGATGAGATGATTAAAGAATATAATGGAAGCGATAATAAGTATGAAGAAAAAGTAAAAAAGCAGCTAAAAATATTAAAAATTTTCGCACGATTAGATCAAGGAAAAAATTCTATTTCTGGAATAAACCCTAAAAGAGAATATTATAGAAATGCTATTCTTGGTTATAACAAAGAATTAGATTTAGAAAATCTAGATGTTCTTGTTAATGATATTATTAAATCTCAAAAAACTTATGATGATATAACAAAATATTTTTTAAATAAATTCGAAACTAATACCTTTTATTTAGATATTAACCAAATAAAAAACAGAAAAAAATTCCATACTGTTGAAATAGAACATAATATAAACTTTAGTAAAGTTTATAGTGATTATATTATTGATAAAACATATTCAGAAGGAATTATTTCTGAAGATAAGACTTCAGTATTATCTATTATGCTTTTATCTGTTATTATAAAAGACATGATGAATTTAGACTTTGAAAAAAAATATATAGTTAATTTATCATCAAGTTTATATAGTAAAGAAAAAAAATTAAAAGGTTTATTAAAAGCAATTGATGATGAGTATGCTAAATCTCATATATTGTTTTTAATAGATTTTCAAGATATTATAGAAAACAAAAAAGCTATAAGAAGACTTCGCCGTCTTGGTTATAGATTTGCGATAGGTTTTAAAGAAGTAGATAAACTTCTAAGTAAAGATCGAAGTTGTTTATATTTAGCACAGTTTATTTTTATAGGTAAATCAGAAGAATTAACAGAAAAAATCGAAGACTTTATTCCAGCTGATTTACAACATAAAATTATATATGATGATGTTTTCGATAAATTTAATAGCTTAGAGGGGGATAAGTAATGGACACATTTTTTAGATTTTTTTACGAATTTATTTCGATATTTTTTGGAGGCATTGGTTCAATAGCAAAAGGCTTTTGGAACGGCTTAGTTCAAATGTCGAATATAAAAACGTATAAGTCTGTTTTACAAGGATATCAAGGAAGCTTTAATGGAGCTGAATGGGTATTAGTTGGAGTGGCAATCGCTGTTTTAGCTATAATTGTAATTTCAATTCTTCTTTTAATGTTTTTTGGTGTAAGAAAAATGATTAGATTTGGTAGAAGTAGAGTTAATCAAGAAGAACTGCTTGATGAAATTAATAATTTAAATAGTCAAGTGGATAAGCTTTTAAAAGAAAAAAATGAAATTATGGCAATGAAAGTATCTCAATTAGGGTTAAAACCTGGAGAAGAATTAACAGAAGAAGAAACTCCAGAAGGTGAAGTTGATACTGATGATTCACGCTTTCCAAAATTAACTCAAATAGATAACCAAATGAAAGATTATAAAGTTAAAAAATATCCAAACAATATGACTTTAGCTGAACTTATAGATAATTTCAGGTGTTTTAATGCTTCTAAGCTAAAGTTGTATTATGATGCGGCATTATTAAGGTCATTTGTAGCAGGTTTAGCTTGTGGTCGCTTAGTAATATTACAAGGTATTTCTGGTACTGGTAAAACATCTTTAGCATATGCTTGGGGAAAATTTGTTAATAATGATTCATGTATAGCTTCAGTTGAGCCATCATGGAGAGATAAAACAGAATTATTAGGCTATTTTAACGAGTTTACTAAAAAATTTAATGAATCAGATGTTTTAGCTGAGTTATATAGAGCGGGATATACAGATGATGTTCATACAGTTATATTAGATGAAATGAACATAGCAAGAGTTGAATATTATTTCGCAGAAATGTTATCAATCTTAGAAATGCCATCAAGAGAAGAATGGATTATTGAATTAGTAACCAATGGTTGGCCAGATGATCCAGAACATATTTTACAAGGAAAATTAAGACTACCAGAAAATTTATGGTATATCGGAACAATAAATAATGATGACTCTACATTCATGGTCACAGACAAAGTTTATGATAGAGCAATGCCAATTGATATAAATACTAAGGTAACGCCATTTACATGCCGTGAGCAAGATGCGATAGATATAAATTCTACTTATTTAGAGAAGTTATTTATCAGCGCAACAGAAGAATATCCAATCTCAGCTGATAGCTTAAAGAAAGTAGAAGAGATGGATGATTATGTAATTAAACACTTTAGAGTTGCGTTTGGTAATCGTATTTTAAAACAGTTAAATACTTTTGTACCAGTATATGTAGCCTGTGGTGGTGATGAAGTTGAAGCAATTGATTATTTTATAGCTAAAAAAATATTTCGTAAATTTGAGCAAATAAATATTTTATTTATAAGAGATGAAATTGATCCATTCATTAGTTATTTAAATAAAACTTTTGGAAACGGAAAAATGAAAGAATGTATTGAATTTTTAGAAAGAATAAAAAAAGCGGCTTAATAAAAAGGAAGGTTAAAGATGGGAAAAGGACTTAAATTAAATAAAGAAGTAAATCAGAAAAGTGAAAATTTTATCCAAAAAATAAATTCTCAAATGTATTATCAATCAGATTTTTCAAGTGAATCTATTAACTTTGCATGGGTAAATGAGATAGAGTTAGCTTGTCCTTATATTGATAATATTGTCCGTAACCCAAAATTAGCTCTGGTTCGTGAAGAAGATGTTGTTAAAGTCGAAAAAGCAAAAAAGGTTAGTGTTGCGAGTATTAAAGATTTATCTAGACATACTCATTATATTGAGAAAATAGATCCAGAAACAATGGAAGTGCAACCTTCGAAAATATTAATAGAGCGCTCTGAGGAGACTTTTAATACATATGAAAATCGTTTTATCTTCACTTTAATATATAATTTAACTAGATTTGTTAGAAAAGAAGAACAAGCTTTAGAAGAATTAGAAATAAAAGATGAACGCATTTTAGAATATGCAGCAACTACTTTAACAGGAAACGAACGAGTTAATATTGAATTAAAAATCACAGCAAATGAGTCACCAAATGATGATGATTC
>JAQUDY010000116.1 GCA_028685445.1 Bacilli bacterium | reverse complement strand
CTCTGATTCACTTCATGTACGTCGAGGTGATTATGTTTTAAATTCCACTACTAATAAAGTACATGGTACTTGTGGAATTAATTATTATAATAAGGCAATTGATATAGTTACAAAAGAAAATCCGGAGGCTGTATTTTTTGTTTTTTCTGATGATTGCGATTGGGCCCGAAATAATTTAAAAATTAATCACGAAAAGTATTTTATTGACTTTAATGGCAAAGAAAATTGTCATGAGGATATTAGATTAATGAGTCTATGTAAACATAATATTATTGCTAATAGTTCTTTTTCTTGGTGGGGCGCATGGTTAAATAACAATAAAAATAAAATTGTTGTAGCACCTAAAAAATGGTTCAATGTTAAAATTAACACAAAGGATCTTGTACCCGAAAATTGGATTAAAATATAACCTAGGTTCTAAATATTATCAACATGACTCCAAAAATTACAGTCTTAATAACTATTTATAATTATCAAGACTATTTAAAATTGTGTTTCGATTCTATTTTGTTTCAGGTATGAGAAAAAACAATCCTGTTTTGGTTAGTAATGGCTCTAGTAATAGCAATAATGATTACATCCATGTTATGATTTGATTTATTTATTGCTGTTTAATTTATTATGATCTTTATAGCTTGGTTAAAATAAAAGAAAGAACTATAAATTAATATTTAAGGTTTAATATTATGACGATAAATGAAGAATTAATAATGAATTCTAAAAAATTTAATAAAATAGTTATTTGGGGATTTAAAAGAAGGTGGCATACTCAAAGATTTATTTTTCAGGCCTATTATAAAACTTTAAAGAATTTGGGTGTTCCTGTAATTTGGGTAGAAGATGATAAGAGAGGTGTTAGATACATAGAAAAAAATGATTTAATTATTTCGGCTAGTGGCGCGTATGGTAGAATGGTTCCAGAAAAAAAGACCTTTGAAGACTACAATATGCCGGTTCGTGATGATGTATATTATTGTCTTCATGGAGAAAATGATTTTTTTAGAGAAAAACTTGATAGAAATAAAACATTAAATCTGTACTATTATTCTGACGAGGCTAGGAAGTTTGAGAGAATAAATGAGGCTGTTTATTATGATAGTGAAAGTAGGTCTTTGTATCAACCTTGGGGTACTGATTTATTACCAGACAATTTCTTGAAACCTGTTTTTAGGAAAAATAGATTTATTTTTTGGGTTGGGAGTATTTGGAATGATAAAAATAATCATGGTAATGTTGAGGAAATAAATAAATTTGTTGGTCTGTGTAAAAAAAACAAACTCAAATTTATTCAGATTAGATTTGTTCCCAATTTTATAAATAGATTATTTGTTAGGTTGTCTAGAATTGCCCCTGCGATTGGAGGTAAGATGCAGGTAGAAGTAAATTATTTACCATGTAGAATGTTTAAAAACATCTCTTATGGGCAACTGGGATTTTCTAATATAAAAAAGTTTAATGATATCTTTAAAGATTGTAACATATATGATGAAGATATGGATGTTATGATCAAAAAAGTATTAAGTTTGAAAAAAGAGGAATATATTGAAATTGTTAAAAAACAACAAGTTATTTGTAGAAAATATACTATTGCGGAGAATCTTAATAATATCTTTAAATATATTAAATAATTATTATGTCTAAAATTAGTGTTGTAATTATAACTTATAACAGGGAAGAGTATCTAAGAAAAGCTATTGATAGTGTTTTGTTACAAGATTTTAAAGATCTTGAAATTATTGTAGTAGATGATGGTTCTACGGATAACACCTCCTCTTTAATAGATTCATACAAAGAGAAAGGGGTTGTAATAAAGTATAAAAAAAATGATCAAAACTTAGGAATTGTAAAAAGCAGAAATATCGCCCTGTCGCTATCTTCGGGTGAGTATATGGCGATTTTAGATAGTGATGATTTTTGGCTTGATAATGGCAAACTTAGAAAACAGTTTGATTTCTTGGAAAGTAATAAAGATTATGGGGTTTGTGGATCAATGGCTCAAATAATAAATATCAACGGAAATAATACTGGCGACTATATCTTAGTTTCATCAGATAGGGCTATTAGAAAAAAAATATTATTATCTAATCAATTTATTCACTCATCAGTTTTAATAAGGATGAGCATTTTAAATGAAGTTGGTCTCTATGAAGACTATTTAGTTGGTGAGGATTACGATTTATTTTTAAAAATCGGCCTGGTTGCCAAGTTGTATAACATTCCAGAAAAAATGATAGCCTATCGCAAGCATTCTGATGGTATAACCTGGAAAAAGAAGTCTGTTGCTGCTAAGGAACATTTAAGGATAATAAAAAAATATAAGGGAAAATACCCTTTATATTTTATAGCCCTTATTAAGGCCTATTTGAGAATTGTTGTTTCTTTTTTCTAAATAATTTTAACTCCATATAAATTCATTCCCCTGACAATTTCCCCCTATTTATGTAATTATATGGCTAAGAAGAAACAAGATCCTTTGAAGCTCAAAGATTGCTAATATTCCTTTTAGTTTTTAGTCATCTTGCTTAAATATTAATGCTGAGAAGATGACTTTATCTAAAAAATGTTTTTCTAAAGAACAGGTCATAAAAATTTTAGATCAATATGACAAGAGTAATGCTTCAGAAAAAATAGCAGAGTATAGTGTAAGGCTATAAGACTCTAGTCAATCCCTTATCTTCAGAAAGAACTTCTTGGGACATGTTGTGGCCAGTGCAATAGTTTTTGACAGTACTCTCTCTAAGGTATTATTAATAGAGCATAAAAAACTAAATAAGTATATTCAACCTGGGGGTCATGTTGATAAAACAGATGAATCCTTCTGTTTTGCAGCTAAACGTGAATTAGAGGAAGAAACGGGTTTATCTAAGTTAAGTTTTGTGCCTTTTAACAAAGAGTTTCCGGATATACCAATTGACATTGATATTCATACAATACCTAAAAACGAAAAAAAGCAGGAAGCAGAGCATCCGCATATTGATTTTCGTTATTTCTTT
>JAQUDY010000018.1 GCA_028685445.1 Bacilli bacterium | reverse complement strand
TCTTTTTTTATAATATTTGCTACTTCTTTACCAACATATCTATAATGCCAAGGTTCATAAGAGTATCCTGTGATATCTTCTTTATCGGCAGGGTATCTTAGGATAAAACCATGTTTGTAACAATTCTCTTTCATCCAAATAAAGCTATCAGTATTTCCAAATGTGTCTTCTTCATCGAAAAAGTCAGCTACATCTATAGCAAATCCAGTTTGATGTTCAGAATGACCAGCCCTAGCAGCAAAAGAGTCAGCTTTTCTTGTTCCATATAAAACTTTTCTTGATTCCCAGACTTCTTTTTGAGAATTGTAATCTCTATAAGAAGAATTTATTACAATTGTATATCCGGAATTTTTAGCATCACTAGAAAGTTCCATAAAAGCATTTATTACTTCTTCGTTTATAGAGTTTCCTTCATAAGAATATGAAAGAGAGACTGTATTTAAATTTTCGGGTATGTAATTTTCCTCTAAAAAATAGTATTTATTCACAAGCATTAAATGTTTATCTTCTAAATTAGTTTTAGTAGGATTTTCATAAAAATCAAGATCTCTATTTACATTAACCGATTTTATAATTAAAGCAATATCTTTATCATTATTTTTATCGGTATATTTTATATAACGTTCTAAATTATTAAAAATAAAGTATTTATCTTGTACTAATTTTACTATGTTGGAATTATACTCTTTAGTTAAGATATATTCTATTTCTTTTTGATTTAGATATTTTATTAAAGGCTTAGTTTCTTCTAATGAATAATTTATTTCTAAGAGCTTATATTCATATGTTTGTTTATATAAATGTTCTTTATAAAACTTATTTCCAAAAATTAATAAAACAATTAATAAAACCAAAAAAACAAAACTTATTTTAATAGGTTTTTTTACTTTTATTTTAGTCATAAACTCACATCCTATTATAATTATAACATATAAAAAATCTATACTTTAACTAAAACAAATTAAGTGTAAAGTATAATTCTCACTATAAATATGATATTATTATAATAGTTGGAGGCTATTTTATGGATATAATTGATGCAATAGAAAAAAGAAGAAGTATTAGAAAATACTCTAATCAAGAAGTGAGAAAATCTGACTTAAAAGAAATAATTAGGTTAGCTACTTTAGCACCATCAGCACATAATAGACAACCGTGGAAATTTGTAATTCTTAAAAATAAAGAAAAACAAAAAATAGTAGATATGATAAATGATTATTGCGCAACAAATAATGATAAGCGATATAAAACAGCAAATTTTACAGCAAGTGTTATTGAAAACACTAATACGTTAATAATAGTTATGAAAGAGAAAAATAAATTATGGCATGAGCTTGATCTTATGGGAACCTCAGCAGCTATTCAAAACATAACACTAGGAGCGCTTAATTTTGGTTTAGGTACATTATGGATAAATCATACTGACTGTGTAAAGGAAGAAATTGAGGCTTATTTAAATATCAATGATTATGAAATGGTAAGCGCAGTTGCTTTAGGATATCCTTTACAAAACCCAGATCCTCGTCCTAGAAAAGAAATAGAAGACGTTCTTATATATAAATAATTTTAAAAGGAGTTTAAATGAAAAAAGTATTAATTTTCGGACATAAAAAACCAGATACTGATACAGTAACTGGAGCTATAGCACTTTCTTATTTAAAGAATAAAATGGGGCTTAATACAGAACCGCGGGTACTAGGTGAGATTAATTTAGAGACTCAATATGCTTTAAATAGATTTAAAACACCTGTTCCAAGATATTTAAACGATGTTAAAGTTCAATTAAAAGATATAAAATATAACTCATTTTTTATTAATCAAAATGAGTCTATATATAACACTTATAATTATATGAGTGAAAAAGAAATAACAGGCATTCCTATTGTTGATGATAACAAGAGGTTTATTGGTTATGTTTCTTTAAAAGAGATTGCTAAAGAAATGATAATTAATTCCTCGAATGTTATTAATACAAGTTTTGATAATTTAACTAACACTTTAAATGCAACTAAAAGCTATAAATATGATGATGAAATAATAGGAGAAGCTATTTCTGTTACAATCTCTTATCATATGTTTGTAGATAACATCAAAATAGATAATAAATCTATTGTAATAGGATGCAATAGATCTCATGTGTTAGACCATGTATTAAAAAACAAAGCAAAATTAATTGTTTTAATGGATTCATATTCTTTAACAAAAGCAGAAATTAATTTAATAAAAAAGAATAAAGTCAATGTAATTATAACACCATATGATACATTTAAAATATCTAAAATAATTTCTTTAGCTAATCCGATTAAAACAATAAAAAGAGCATCTACTGCGGTAACGTTTGAACCAATGGATTATTTAACAGACTTTATAGAATCAAGTAATAAATTAAAACACACAAATTATCCTATAGTAAATGCAAGAGGTATTTGCGAAGGGATGTTAAGGGTTATAGATACCAATGAAATAACTCGTAAAGATGTAATCTTAGTGGATCATAATGAACCCAATCAAAGTGTTGACGGATTAGGAGAAGCCAATGTTATTGAAATAGTAGATCATCATAATATAGGTAATATTTATACACACACACCTATAAATTTTAGAAATATGTCAGTTGGTTCAGTTAATACAATAATATATCATCTTTTTATAGAACAAGGTATAAAAATACCGAGCAATATAGCGGGACTTATGTTAAGTGGCATTATATCAGACACTCTTCTTTTAGAAAGTCCTACAACGACATCTTTAGATAAAAAAGTTGCAAAAGAGTTATCTTTAATTGCTAATGTGAACTTAAAAAAATATGGTGTAGACTTATTAAGTAGCGGTGTTAGTAAAGAAGGTTATACTAAAGAGGAAATAATTTATAAAGATTTTAAAAATTATATAGCTGGAGAAAATAAAGTGGGCATAGCTCAAGTATTTACAACAAACTATAATGAATATCAAAGTGAAACTTTAGAATATGTAAAGATATTAAATGATATAAGTAAAAATAATAATTATAAAGTTGTTTGTTTATTCATTACTGATATTTTTAATAATAACTCATATTTAATATTTAATGAAAGTGCTAAAAAATTTTTAGAAGAAGCATATAGTATTTTAGAGTTAACTCAAGGACACTTACTAAAAGGAGTAGTATCTAGAAAAAAACAAATGGTTCCTTTAATTTTAAGTTTTATAGAAAAGTTATAAATAGGTGTTTTTATGAAGAAAATAAAAATATTAATATCGATATTATTAATTATATGTACCGCAGTGGGAGTTTTAATTGGATATTTATTATCTAATGAAAAGTATGAAGAATATGAAGGAATAGCTACAATAATAGAAAGAAGATCAGCAACTGAAGTAGTTGCTAAACTTGATACAGAACCTGACCATAAAATAAAAAATGAATTAATCGTTTTTACAAACATTTTTTCTGTCGGTGATAAAGTAGAAATTAAATATGCTAAGATAGGAACTAATTATAAAGTAATAAATACTTCTAGTATAAAAGAAGAAGGATTAATAACTAAAATAAAGGAAGACCCCATAATAATAAAGAGTCTTAATAATATAACTGGAAAAATAAAAGATACAGCGATAACACCAATAAATCCTATAACAGCGATGCCTTTTAAAATAAACAATCAAGAATTTAAACTTATGAAAGAAGAAGAGTTCTTTTCTAAAAGTTTTCATAATATGGACATTACTTTTATTCCAATACCAAAAAATGCAGAGGCTACTCTTACATCACTAGAAGATTTTAAAGTCATAAGTATAGAAAATATTTACGAAAATAAAAAAATAAATCTTAATTACGAGTTTACGAATAAAAGCGTAACATTTCTAGGCATAGGAAAAGGTTTATATTCAGCAAAATTGTCGTTTAAAAACGGAAATATTATCAATTTTATATTTGTCTAGTCATAAATAAATTTATTGTTTTAGCAAATCATCTATGTTAATATAATTATATAAGAAAGGTTGTGAAATTTATGCAGTGGTGGCATATATTATTAATTATTATAGGGTTATTAGCTTTATGGTTTATTATAACTTATAATTTATTAATACAGTTAAGAAATAAAGTAAGAAATCAATGGTCTCAAATTGATGTTCAATTAAAAAGAAGATTTGATCTAATTCCAAACTTAATAGAGACTATTAAAGGTTATACTAAACACGAATCTGAAACGCTAGAGAAGGTAATAAGTGCTAGAAATACTTATTTATCAGCAACAACACCAGAAGATGAAATGAAAGCTAGTGGAGAATTATCTAATGTTATGAGTAAGTTATTTGCTTTATCTGAGGCTTATCCTGATTTAAAAGCAAATACTAATTTTATGGATATGCAAAGCAGTTTAAAAGATACAGAAGATAAGATTTCTTATGCAAGACAATTTTATAATGATATTGTAATGAAATATAATACAAAGATTGAGACTATACCTAGTAATATAGTTGCAAATATGTTTAATTTTAAACAAGAAACTTTTTTTGAAGCTACAGAATCTGAAAAAGAAAATGTAAAAGTTAAATTTTAAGAGTCGTTATGATTCTTTTTTTTATAAATTATGCTAAAATTAAATAGAGGTAGATGAATATGAGAAAGATTTTATTTATAGTTTTATTAACATTTTGTTTTACCATAAATGCAAAAGCAGACTCTATTAATAAAATTACTATGGATATATATTTAGATAAATATGGAACAGCTCACATAACAGAAAAATGGGATGTTATTATAAACTCTGGAACAGAAGGATATAAACCTTATTATAATATAGGAAATGCATCTTTTACTAATTTTAAAGTAAAAGATCAAAATAAAGAATATGACTTATTATCATATTGGAATACAAAAGAAAATTTTAAAAATAAGTCGTATAAAAATGGAATTAATTATTTAAGTAATGGTTTAGAATTATGTTGGGGAATAAGTAATTATGGAAAAAATATATATACACTAAATTATGAGATTCAAGGATTTGTAGCTGAAACTATAGATAAACAAATGATTTACTGGACATTAATTCCTTATGAGTTATCTTTAAAACCAAAAGATGTTAGTATAGTAATTCGTTCAGATGAAAAATTTTCAGATGATACACCTGTTTGGGGTTATGGTAATTATGGAGGGACTGCTTATGTTTATGATGGATTAATAGAAATGAATAGTCCAGGAAAATTAAATTCTAATGAATATATGACAATCTTAGTAGAATTTCCTAAAGGAACATTTGCAACTAACAATATACTAGATAATAGTTTTGAATACTATTATAATATGGCAGAAGAAGATGTTGTACATTATAAAGAAAGTCACTTTTCAAAATTTATTGCGTTTTTAATTTTTTTTATCCAAATAGCTCTATTTACAATAATTCCAATAATTATTGTAAAATATAGTGTATCAAAAAATAAAAACTTCGAAAAAAAAATTTCTAAAGGTAAATTTCCAAAAGATTTAAATTATTTTCGAGATATACCTTGCGATAAAGATATTCATTATGCTTTTTTTCTAGCTCATAATTATAATTTAACCAAGAATAAAAATGATTTCTTAGGAGCACTTATATTAAATTGGGTAAAACATAACTATGTTAAAGTTGAAATGAAAGAAAAAAAAGGTTTATTTAAAAAAGGTGAAGAAGCTACTTTAGTTATGGATGCAGAAAAATTTCAGCAAATAAGAGATAATAATAATTATTTAGAAAATGATATGTTTGATTATATGTATGAAGCAAGCAAAGATGGAATTTTAGAATCAAAAGAGTTTTCTAAATATTGTGAAAATCATTATAATAAAATATTGCGCTGGTTTGATAAAGTCTTAGATTATCAAAAACAAGAAGCTTCTACGAAAGAACTATTAATAAAAGAAAAAAAAGTTTTTACAAAATACTATGAAACATACGAGATTTATAATGAAGCAATGAAATTAGCTGGTTCTAAAAAATTTTTACAAGAATTTTCAAGTATAGAAGATAAATCAGCAACACATGTTCATCTTTGGGAATATTATTTAATGTATGCTCAAATATTTGGAATAGCAAAAACAGTTGCTGAAGAATTTAAAAAAATGTATCCGGATGTAATAACCGATGTATCTTATAATAATGTAGTATTCATAAACACTATGTCATATACTAGTTTAAATAAAGCTGTGAGTGCTAAAAGTAAAGCGGAAAGTTATTCATCTGGAGGTGGAGGTTTTTCATCAGGTGGAGGCGGAGGCGGCTCTTTTGGTGGAGGCGGAGGCGGAGGGGGTTTTCGCTAAAAACAGAATATAAAATGTCTGTTTTTTTTTATATTAAGGCATTCGACAAATATTGACAAAGAGTGATATTATGATAAAATGTTATTATAGTAAAGTGATAATAATAAGGGAGTATTAGTTAGTGGATAAAATAAAAAAAGCCTTAAAAAACATGCTAAAAATTAAATTAACTAGAAAAGTAAAAAACATGTTTATTTTTTTTAGTATTTTTACTTTTATTGTAATATCAGCAACCTATGCTTGGTTTATAAGTCTAAGACAAGTTAATATTTCTAGTTTTGATTTAAAAATAGATACAAACTTAAACTTACTATTATCTCTAGATGGAAAAAATTGGGATAATGTGGTATTTATTGATGAGAGTAATTATAACGATCCAAATAATGTATATGCTGGAAACACTAATGCTTGGAGTGAAGTAGGATTAATCCCTATGTCTACAACTGGAGAAATAGATGCAAAAGCTTCTCGGTTAAAACTTTATCAAAAAATTGGAATGAGTATAACTTCTGGAGGATATAGATTACTTGCACATAGAGTTAATAATATGCAAGGAACTGAAAGGTTAGGTTATGTTACCTTTGATTTATTTATTAAAAACTTTTCTAAAAAATCTTATACTCAAGAAGTTGATTACTTAACAGAAGAAGCAATTTATTTTGGGAACAATTCTTTTGTTAAAGTTACAGATCCTGCTTTAGCGAATCGTGGAATAGAAAATTCAGTAAGAATAGCATTTGCACAAATAGGTAGGGTAATAGGTTCTACTACCAATCAAGAAAAAATAACAAGTTTATCATGTAATGCGGATGATAAAGGAAAACCATCGGTAATAGAAAATACAACAGGAATATGTAGGCCAGCTGTTATATGGGAACCAAATGACAGGGCTCACGTACCAGCAGCGATTTACTGGTACAATTCTTCTTGTAAATCTAGAATAGCTCGAGATATAAACTTAAGTTCTTCATATACAGGGACTTGTAAACAATTAAAAAATGGAGAATATTATCCAACATATGCAATAACAAGAGATATTACAGAAAATGATAATATAGATGTTTACGATGGAAGAGCTTATAATGGTTATCTTGGAAGTAATAAATACCTTCAAGAAGTAAATTATTTTACAGACACAGATAAAGAATTAACAGGATTAGATAAAAAAGAAATATTTACCTTAGCGCCAAATAGTATTACCAAAGTAAGAGTATATATATTTTTAGAAGGTCAAGATATAGATAATTTTGAGCTTGCTCAAGACGGTAAGAGAATATCCATAGAATTTAG
Organism: Bacilli bacterium; assembly: GCA_028685445.1. Taxonomy (GTDB): domain Bacteria; phylum Bacillota_I; class Bacilli_A; order RF39; family UBA660; genus DUUS01. The sequence goes on along the minus strand of JAQUDY010000018.1, from coordinate 4,966 downwards.
TTTTACTAAAGATAGATTTAGTGCTGAAGAAATTGACAGTGGAGATTTATCAGACTTTGATGATATATGGGAACCAATTATCACAGTAGACTCTCTAGAAGAAGAGATTATAATTCCAAGATACAGTAACTTTAGTCCTCCTAAAGCAACAGCAATAGATAAAATTGGAGAGACAAATACTAAAGATGTAACAGAAGATATAACGGAACGAATAGTTGTAACAAATAATGTTGACACAAGCATACCTGGAGAGTATGAAGTAATATATATAGTTAGTGATTGGGCTGGAAACTTTGCTAAACCAGTTATTATAAAGATCATAGTTGTTTAAAAACATTCGACAAAAAGCAACAAAAAATATTGACAAACTTTTAGATTATGATAAGATTATGATAGATTACGGTAGTGGCTATCAGTAATTGAAAATATGTCATTATGTAGGAAATGACAGAAAAAAAAGGAAAGAGGAAAGAAATGGAAAAAGAACACAAACAGTATACAAGAAGAATTAGAAATCTAGTATTTATTTTCGTAATAACTGCTATTCTTGTAACAGTATCAACTTATGCTTGGTTTATCGGTATGCGAACTGTTAATGTTAGCCCTTTTGAAATCGATATTAAAGCGGCTGATAGTTTAGCACTATCATTAGACGGAATAACATTTGCAGAATCTGTGGTAATTAATAAAGATACTTTTAAGATGACAGATACTTATTCTGGAAACACAAACTGGTGGACTGGTACGGAAAAAGGAAGCGAAGATAATTATATTGGTTTAATTCCAATGTCTTCAGTAGGTCAAATTCATGTAGGGACATCAAGATTAGAATTGTATGAAAAAGCATCTATGACGCCTACTCCAGGTGGATATAGAATGATTTCTACAAAAGCAGAAAATGAAGGAGAAACTGAAGCACCAGGATATGTAGCATTTGACTTATTCATTAAAAACTTTTCAGGAAATGATTATATTCCAGAATATAATGTACTTGATGAAGAAGATATTTATTTAACAGTAGATTCTGCTGTTAAAGTTGATTCGGTTGGCGGAATAGCTGGAACTGGAATAGAAAACTCAGTAAGAGTGGCATTTGCTCAAATAGGAAGAATTTCAGGGCATACTGATACAACAACAGAAGACGGAATTGCATTAGTTCAAGGAATTGACTGTGATGGATTAAAAGATTCTGAAGAAGTAAATATAGTAACTCCTATTTGCGAAAGAACAGCTCAAATTTGGGAACCGAATGATAAAGATCACGTACAAGGAGCTATTAATTGGTATCAAACAGCGTGTCACCCAAGAAATGAAGATGGCAGTGATATTACAAAGAAAGAATCATATGATACAGAAGCTAAATGTAACCAAATAACAGATGGATTAGCTTACCCTACATATGCTATGAATTCTAACATAGATGCTTCTGATAATGTTGATGTTTATGATGGAGAGCCATATAATGGATATAACCAAACAACAAAATTAACTCCGCATAAAACTTTCACTGATACAGATAAATTAAAAGAGGGTACTGAAAGACCTAAGTTTATGTCTCTAGCAGCTAATAGTATTACAAAAGTAAGAGTATATATTTATATCGAAGGACAAGATATTGATAATTATGACTTTGCTCAAATAGGTAAAGCGATATCAGTACAATTTGGATTTACTAAACAAAGACTTGAACCAGGTGACGTTGGTTACACTGGACCAGCAACATCAGATAAAAATCCGCCAATTATTACAATAAATGGATTTGATGAAGAAACACCTAGAGTTATTTCGTTAGCAAAAGGAGAAACTTCAGATTACATTGAAGATGGTAAATTTGTCGCACCTGAAGCAACAGCGTCAATAGTGACTTCTGGAACAGGATCACCTACAACTACTGAACCATATACTGAAAAAGACATAACGATAGTTAATAAAGTCAACTTGGATATGCCAGGTGAGTATACAGTTATTTATTCGGTAATAGGTCCAAATAATACGTTAGCAACAAAGACTCTTAAAGTAATTGTTACTGAATAATAATTAATAAAATTTAGTTATATATTAAAATAGAAAAGGTTAAAAATGAAGAAAGAAGTTGTAACTAGAGCTAAAAAGATTAAACGCAAAAAAAAGATAGTTAGAATTCTTAAAATAATATTATTAATTCTATTACTTTTATTACTGATGTTATACATAGTATTTAGTTTAATATATAATAACGGCAGTTTCAGTGTAACACTTGAACGAAATTTATATGTAAAAAATGGAATTATTATTTATGATGATCCTGATTATAAAGTGTTTCGTACAGAGTTACAGGCTGAAACCATGCAATTTATAGATAATATAAAGTATACATGGCTACCAGATAATCTTCATGGGCGAAGTAATGGTTCTCATAACGGTGAGAATTATGTTGCATATACTTTCTACATTGAAAACTTAGGAAATGAAATCGCTGACTATTGGTCTGAGATAGTTATCGATGATGTTATAATGAATGTTGATGAAGCAATAAGAATAAGAGTTTATAAGGACTCTGAAGAAATTACTTATGCTAAAATTTCCAGTAACGGTAATCCTGAACCTGGAACTACAGCATTCACATCAGATGTTCTTGTTGCAAGAGATCATGTCCAGAACTTTAGCCCTGGAGATAGCAGCAAGTATACAATAGTCTTATGGCTAGAAGGAAGCGACCCAGAATGCACAGATAACATTTTAGGTGGCGAATTTAAAGTTCACATGGACTTTAAATCAGAAATTATAAAATAGAAAAGGAAAGAGGTAATTATGAAAGAAAATCAGAAAAGACACACAACTCGTATAAGAAATCTAGTTATTAGTTTAGTTTTAACAGCACTTATCTTATCTGTTTCAACTTACGCATGGTTTATTGGGATGCGTACAGTTAGCGTTGATGAATTCTCTGTTGAAATAGCATCAACAAAAGAATTAGAGTTATCATTAAATGGTCAAACGTGGGCAGATACTGTTACTATTAATCAAACTAATTTTAGTGATGTTTCTTATGAAGAAAACACCAACTGGTGGACTGGTTCTCCAGAACCGCGATATGATGAAGAAGGAGACTTAATCACACCAGCAGAAGGTGAACACAGAGGTTTAATACCAATGTCATCGATCGGAACAATTGATCAAACAGCTTCAAGATTAGTTTTATATGAAAAATCAAGCTTAACAACCTCAGCTGGTGGTTATAGAATTATGGCTAGCCGTGCTGAAAATGAAGGGGATACTGAAGCACCAGGATATGTAGCTTTTGATTTATTTATAAAAAATCATACAGGAGCAGATTACATTGAAGAATTAGATAAATTAAATGAAGAATCAATTTATTTATCGGTAGATTCAGGAGTTTCAGTAGCTAGTCATGGAGTACTTAACACTGGAATTGAAAACTCAGTAAGAGTAGCATTTGCTCAAATTGGTCGAGTAGAAGGAACTACTGAAACAGTAACAGATATTACTGGAATAACATGTGATGATGTAGAAGGAAAAGTAACAGGAATATGTGAACGTCCAGCTGTTATATGGGAACCAAATGATACGCAACACGTTTCTGGAGCAATAGGTTGGTATAATACTGCTTGTAAGGCTAGAACATCAACAACTGAATTTTCTGGACCTTGTTCTCCAATAGAGGATGGAACTTATTATCCTACATATGCAATAGGAGCTCCTATTGGATCGGAGAAAGCAGTAGATGTTTACGATGGACCAGCTTATAATGGGTTTGGAGTAAACGTAACTCCAAGAGATGGTGAATTCAATGAAAATGGATTACTATATGAATATCCTACATTTACTGACACAATGAAAGTTATGGAAGGAATGCAAAGACCTGAATTTATGAGTCTTGCGCCAAATAGTATTACTAAAGTAAGAATTTACATTTTTATTGAAGGACAAGACATTGATAACTATGATTTTGCAGCAATTGGTAAAGCAATATCTGTTAAGTTTGGATTTACTAAACAAAGATTCGAACCAAGTGACTTTGACTATTCAGGTCCTTTACCAACAACAACTACAACACAACCATAAAATAATAAAAATTTAATTTATTATTAAATAACTATGCTTATGATTATTTAATGATTAAAAAAATAAAGAGTAATCAAGTAGGTTACTCTTTATTTAAATAATAAATGCAGTAAAGGTGATTTATGATGAAAAAAGAAATTAATGATTTTACAAATGATATTATTAATCATGAAAGGAAAATAAAAAAAAGGAAAGTCTTATTTTTTGTTACTTTTTTTACTGCGTTGTTATTAACTGTTTCAACTTATGCTTGGTTATCATCATCTTTAAATGTTAAGGTACAATTTTATAAATTAGGTGTTGCAAGCAATAGCGGATTGTTTATTTCATTAGATGGAATAGACTTTTCTGAATCTGTAACTATATCAATGGATAGTATAATTATGGATTTAAAAGAGTCCTATCCAAACCATACAAATCAGTGGTCTTATGGATTATGGCCTGTTTCTACAAATGGAATTAAAGATTCTAATCAAGATAAGTTTTCTGTTTTTACTGGAGATTTAGTTCATACAAGAGAAAAAAACCCGAATGGTTCGGTTAAAAGATTATTAAACACAATTGAAAGAAAAGAAGATAAATCTAATCCGGTAAATCTTTATGTTGCTTTTGACATCTTTTTAAAAAACACTACTGGTTCTCCTTTAGCTGACAATTTATATTTTGATGAAAGTACTTTTATTGATTATGATGAGAATACTGAAGAAGGATTAAAATATGAAATGGACGGTATTTTAAATTCTATTAGAATAGGCATTGTTAAAGTCGGTAGTGTTCCTACAGAAAGTGATCCTTCTGTTATTCAGAATGTAAAATGTAATAACACTTGTGAAATGGTTATTTATGAACCTTATAGTAAGAGGCATTCTGAGTTTTCTATTGAAACAGCTTTAAATTACGG
>JAQUDY010000017.1 GCA_028685445.1 Bacilli bacterium | reverse complement strand
TTATATTAAAAGGTGGTTTTTTAATCGCTGCAATATTTGATGTTAATTTAAGAAGTACAGTAGATATTGATGCTACAATTAAAGGAATGCAATTAAATAAGGAATCATTAAAGGATATGATAGAAGATATTATTAATATATCAATTGAAGATAACTGTAGTTTTGAAATAGTAAATATAGAAGAAATTAGAATAGAAGATGAGCATGGCGGATACAATGTTATATTAAAAGTTAAAATGGATAAAATATGGGATTATATTTCTATCGATGTTACCACAGGTGATACTATAACTTATAAGGAAATCAACTTTGTTTATACCACTATACTAGAAAAAGAAAAGATAGAAGTTTTATCTTATAATAATGAAACAATAATTGCCGAAAAATTTGAGGCTATTATATCTCGTGGTATTATTAATACTAGAATGAAAGATTATTATGACTTATATATGTTTGTTAACTTTAAATTTTCTGAAATTGATATTAAAACTTTAATAGATGCTATTAACAATACAGCTGAAAAGAGAAAAACTTTAGACAGTATTAATAATAGTTCAAATATTATAAAGTTAATTGAAGAGAGTAAACGTATAGAAGAATTATGGAATGAATATCAAACTAAATTTGAATATGCAAAAAACATAAAATTTGAAGATGTAGTTAATGCAATAAAAGTTATTAGTCAAATAGTAACACCTGTTAGTGTTTAATAACTAAACATTTATACCAAAGTAAATCTAAATCACAAACATATTAAATTTTATTGAAATTCACTAGACTTCTCTCAACTTTTGCAGTATGTTATAGGTGTATTAACCTTGAGGGCTGAGGCATATAGATTAACCAAGCCCCATTAAAGGGAATCAAACTCCTAAAACTCATTAAAACAAAGAGTTTCAGGAGTTTTTTATTGCATAAAAATACGAAAAACATCAAAAAATGTAACCTTATTTTACACGAAGTGCGGTAAAATATAGATAGGAGACCATCTATGATCAGTCAAGCCCTTTTTTGAAAATTTTCAAAAAAAAGCTTGATATGGTAAAAATCATGACAAAAAGAATTTGAAACAAAAAATTTAAAATTTTCTCTTAATATATCAACGAAGATGTTAAAATAGATGTTGTTGAAATTGTTTTATATTAGATTAAATTCTGTTTTATGATTCAAAACTCTAAATAAGATCCTGATAAATTTACCTGCACAAGGTATTTATACTTGAATATTCATTTACATTATGTTAATTTAATAAATAATTTAATTAAGAACTATTTATCGACGCTAAAAACTAGCAGTATTCGATAATTACATATTAAAGGTGCCGATATCAATTTTCGTCACCTTTTAAATTTATAGAAAGAAAGGAGTGCGTTATGAAAGTAGATAATCCAAAACGAGAAGTGGAAATTGCATTTGCTCGTTTAATTGGACCACTTGCGACAGTAACAGCTTTGGAGTCATATAAAGAAGATCATAAAGATTATAAAGATTTATTATCTATTATAATCAAATGGTCGGCCAATTATATGACCACAGGAAAATTATCATTAATACATCATGAAGAATTGTTAGATGTTTATAACAAATTAGACAACTTAAAAGGCAAATGGTTATTTGATGCTAATCTTGGTGAAGAAAGTGAATTAGCTGATGAGATAGTCATTTGGATGTGGGAAGTAATGAAATTAAGAAAATTAGAGATAGAAAAGAAAGGTATGAAATAATATGGGAAAAAATGATAAAGATGTACATATTAAAGTAACAGAATGCTCTTAAACCTAATGATAAAATCAAAAAAAAAGAAATTAAGTATCTAAAAACAAAAAAGAGTTAATTAGCTCTTTTTGTTTTGTAAATTATTATTATCTAATTTCTTTTCATTTATATTTGTTACTATTTTAATTATTCCATCTAATTGCATCAAAGCTTTAATGTCTTTTTTTAAATAACCCTCTAAATTCATAAACCTCTTGTAACCTTCAACAGCAGGATTTTTGTTAGTCTCTAAATAATACCATGTATCATTATCTGAATTGTAAATAAAGTCTATTCCTAATAGTATTCCTTTTTTAGACCCCCAAGCATTTGCAATGTGTTTAGTCATAGTAATAATCTGCTCTGGGATTTCTAGAGACTTAGAATTAATTTCATGGAGAGTTAATAGAACATGCTCATCAAAATGTATATCTTTTATTTCTTTATTAAGAGGTATAATTTTTCCTCCTGCTGCTGCATTTGAAACTATATTTTTAGAATTGATAAAATAAGGTGATTTAGGATCATTTAGATATTCACTAGGGTTTAAAACATCTATTCCATACTGTTTAACATTCTTATTAGGTTTATCATTTATAGATGCTAACAGCAAAGAAGAAACAATATCACCAGTGCAAGTGGCTAATACTCGCATTGAACTATTAATTCCATCAAACCCTTTTATATACTCTTGAACAACAAACTCTTCTTTTAATTTTAATTTTTCACTTTCTGGTATATTCAATAAAGATAAAATTCTATTTAATTGTTCATTATTTTCAATTAAGTATTTATCTTCTCCGCGATTAGCAGTAATATTTTTAAAAACAGCAGGCAAAAACATATTATTTAAATACTCATCAACAGATAAAGTTATAGGAATATTAATATTAGAAAAATCTGCTATTAGATCACTTTCTGCTAAATTTAAATCATCAAATTCTGTTCCTAAAAGGTCAAATAATAAACCATCATTTTGATATTGGCTGATAGATGTTATAATTGTAAAACCTAAACTTTGAACTGTTTCATGAAATTTATTCATAATATTTAATATATTTAAGAATAAAGAATTAGGCATATCTTTACCTTTTAATAGTTTATACTCATATTTTATCTCTATTAATTCTTCTTTAGGATCCGGAATTAATAGATAAGTTTTTTCTTTTAATTTATACGAAAAATTACTAATGATATTATCTGCTAAATCTACAAAAATAGATGTTTTTTTGTTTTTATTTTTATTTTGATAATCTCGTATTATTTTAGTTAAATCCATATTTTCTCCTAACATTTTAATATAAATATTATTTTCTTTTTAAGTTTTTAATAGTAGATGTAATAGGTGATTTTTCTAATAAGTGAATATGTTCAAATTGCTTTTTAAACGATTTTTTATTTTTCATAAATATTTCTGATAGTTTTAATTCTAAATTAGTATACAAAACTTTATAAGCTGGGTTACTAAGCTTTTTTAAGTTAAATCCTAAATCAAAGTTAATTAGCATTTTAATAACTTCTTCTCTATTGATAAAAGTGGATAAATGATTAATAAATCCTACTAAATCATTAGTGAAATAGTACTTTTGCAATTCTTCTTTATCAAATAATAATTCAAAAAATTCTGCAATTCTAACTTCTTCATTATAAAACAAAGTCTTTTTATTAAATAACCTTCTTGATTGTAAATCTGTATAACCTTCATTTAAAGCTTTGCATAAGTTAAAACCTTTATCATAATGAACAAATCCACTTTGTAATATATCTTCCTCTTTATTATAAACACTACTAGCTAAATGGATTATTTCATGTTCTAAAGAACCATTTATAGAATAATCCAAAGTGTTTTTTTGTCCATTATATTTTCCTTTTATTCCAAATAAAAGCAATTTCATTTTTTTTTGAATTTTTGCATTATTTAAGTTTGCATAAAAATTATTTAAATATTCTGGCTTAATATTTTTTTCAATAGTACTAACAAGCTTAATTAAATTTGGCTCTAAATATAATTCTTTATTATATTTAGTTTGTTTAATAGTTTTAATATTATCAAAACTAGAAATCACTTTTTTTTCACTTATTTTTGATAAAACAAAAGATGCACTAGCGTTAGCAACAAAAAAAGGTGCTAAGTAAGTTATCTCTTTCAACATTTTATATCCCCCTTAAATGTGGGATTATTATACCTTTTTTTCAGTAATTGTCAAGCAGCAATTAAAATATGGTATTATAATAAAAACATATTAATGGAGGCGTTTATGGAAGAAATATTTATAGAAATACAAGATTTTGTTAAAAAGCGAGAATGGGATCAATTTCATTCACCTGAAAACTTAACTAAATCTATTGCGATAGAAGCAGGTGAGTTACTTGAATGTTTTCAGTGGAGTCAAAAATTCGATTTAGAAAAAGTTTGCGATGAATTAGCAGATGTATTAATTTACTCGTTCTTATTAACTAATAAACTTGATGTTGATTTTCAAACAATAATTAAAAATAAAATCAAAAAAAATAACTTAAAATATCCTACTGAAAAATCAAAAGGATTAAGTACCAAATATAATAATTTATAAATTTAAATCAATAAGGAGCTTTTACTACAATTCCAACTAGTGTTTTAAAAACAGGAACTTTAGGCACATATAATTTTGAAGCAATTGCTGTTGGAGCAGGAAATGGAGTCTTGCAACCTATAAATGAGGATTTGGTTTTAAAAACAAAGGAATTGAAAATTGATTTTGAGAGTTTATTAGCAACAACAGTTTATTATGCTAGTGGTTTTATTTTAGATGATTTTAACCTATTAAAAGAATTCATAACCCCTTATAATTTAAAAGCTGAAGAGTTAACTTCCAAATTAACAGGTGCTAGTATTAATACTAATATTACAAAACTTGAGATGCACCTTGGAAATAACAATAAATTAAAAATCTAAACGATAAAACTCTTATTACTCTTGAAAAAACAATTAGATTTCAAAAGAAATTAATAGAATTAGATTCTAAATGTGATGTTTTTATAACTTTATATAGTGAGATGTTAAAACACGATACGCATGAAGCAGAATATAATTTAAAATTATTAAAAACAGTGCAAAATAGATAGATTTTTAATACTACTTTAAAAGACGAACTTAATTTTTGGAATCATATAATGGAAGAACATGCAATGTTTATTGATGGATTATTAGATCCAACAGAAAAAAATCTTAAACAAGCAGCAAATCTAGTGGCAAAAAGTTTTGAAAAGTTATTAAACCAGTCAATTAATTTAACTCAAAATTTATTAATTAAAGAAAGCATAGAATCAACCAATAAAATAATTAGTTATAAAGAAGCAGCAACTTCCGGATTATTAAAATGCCAAATAAAATCGATAATCCCACCACTTTTAGCTGATCATGTTTTGCGCGAAGCAAATTACTATTTAAGAATATTAAATAACTTTTGTAAATAACTTTTAAAAGTAGAATCAATTATTTATTATTTTTTAAAAAAAGACCATATTAATACAAGGTGATGAGATGCAAACCGTTTGGACAAAAGATTATAATGAATATAACTTACCTAAAGTTAAAGAGGATACAAAAACTCCAATATTAATAATTGGAGGAGGAATAGCTGGCTTAATGTGTGCTTATAATCTGATGAGAGAAAAAAAAGAGTTTATTTTAGTTGAAGGAGAAAAATTAGCTAGAGGAGTAAGTGCTTACACAACAGCACAAGTCAGCGTTGCTCATGGTAAATTATATGAAGAGATAAAAAAGAAACATTCACACAGACTTGCTTTAGAGTATTATGAATCGCAATTAGAAGGTTTAAGTATTATAAGAAATATTATAAAATCAGAAAAAATAAATTGTGATTACAAAGAAGAAAGTACTATAATTCATGCAGATAAAGATAAAAATCTTCTTAGTATCATTAAACAATATGAATTATTAAAAAATTATGAAAACATAAACTTATTAAAATCAAATAAAAAACCTATGAAATATAGACTAGGTATTGAATTTTCCAATCAATTTATTTTTAATCCTATCAAATATATGAATGGAATAATAGATTTATTAATTAAAAATAAAGAAAAAATATATGAAAATTCAAGGGTTATTAAAATAAAGAAAAGAGAGAATTTGTACGAAGTATTAATAAATAATGATTATTATATTTATGCAGAAAAAATAATAATGGCTTGTCAATATCCAATAAAAAACCCTGATAATTTATATTTTACAAAAATATATAAAAGTAAATCTTATGCTGTGAGTTTTAAATCTAAGTTAAAATTAAGCGCCAATTATGTTAGTTTAGATGCACCATATATATACATTAGATCTTATGATAAAGATACACTAATTATTGGAGGTTATGATCATTTTACAGGGGTAAATACTAAAAACCAAAACTATTACAATCAATTAACTCAAAAAATATTTGAATTAGATAAAAATGCTATTATTGGTTATAAATGGTTTGCAGAAGATTGTATACCAATAGATTCTATGCCATATGTAGGAGTTTACTCTCGCATGAACCCTAATATTATATTAGTTACTGGATTTCAAAAATGGGGTTTTACAAATAGTCATATAGCCGCTAAAAATGTGATAAATATTCTTAATAATGTTCATCATAACGATTTATATAAAACGCATAGGTGGGCTTTGTTTCGAGATTTAAAAAGCACTATAAGGATGATGAATCACAGCTTAAATGGATTAATATTTAGCAAAATTTTTATTAAATCTGATAATATTAAAAAGATTAATATAAATAGTGGAAAAGCGATGAAATATAAAAATAAAAACATCTTAGTTTATCGAGAAAGTAAGAATAAATATATTTTTTTAAAAAACAAATGCACTCATATGGGCTGCTCATTAATTTGGAATGATATAGATAAAGTTTGGGAGTCTAAATGCCATGGTTCAATATTTGATAAATATGGTAAAGTTATTTATGGTCCAGCAACTAAAGATTTAGAAACATTATACATATAAAAGTATAATGTTTTTTTATGCAATTGACTAATTAACTGAAAAAAGTTATATTAATATTAGGAAGGTGGTAAAGATGAACAATAAATTAATATTCTATATATGTAGACATTGTGGAAATATTATAGTTAAGCTAGAAGATTCTGGTGTTCCAGTAGTTTGTTGCGGAGAACAAATGCAAGAACTATTACCTGGTACAGTAGATGCTACTATTGAAAAACATGTTCCAGAAGTTGAGATCATTAACGATGAAGTCATTGTTAAAATAGGCAAAGATCCTCATCCTATGGTGCCAGAACATTATATTTCTTGGATTTTGATTGTTACTAATTCAGGATATCAAATTAAATACATTAAAGATAATTCTGAAGCAATCGCTGTATTTAAAACAAATGAAAAAGTATTAGCAGCATATGAATATTGCAATCTACATGGTCTTTGGGTAAAGGAGATTGATTAAAATGAAAAATATTGTTGCAATAAGTGGTAGTTTAAGAAAAAATTCTTATAATACTCAAGTATTAAATGAAATTAAAAAAATAGCAGGTAATGATTATAATTTTGAGATTCTAGATATATCTAAAATCCCGATTTTTAATCAAGACGATGAAAATAATAATAGACCAGAAATAATAGATAGATTACTTAATAAAATAGACAAAGCAGATTTAATTATAATTTCTACTCCGGAATATAATTATTCAATTCCAGGAGTGCTTAAAAATGCGTTAGATTGGTTTTCTAGAGGAAATATTCCAGCTTTTATAAATAAAAAAGTTGCTATAACAAGTTCTTCCATTTCAAGTTTTGGAGGTATTCGTGCACAATCTCATTTAAGAGAAGTTTTATTTGCTATGGAAGTAGACTTTATAAATTCAAAAGAATTATTTGTCTCTAACTCTAATGAAATATTTAGAGATAATAAGTTAACAGATGAAAAAACTCTAAAGAGGATTCGAAAGTTTACGCAAAATATTTTAGAACAAATTTAAAAGTGCATTAGCACTTTTTTAATTATTGATAATTAATTCTATTTTTATTTATAATTGCATTTTTATTTATTTCTGCTTTTTTAACGCTATTATGATTAATTATATGATATACATCAAATTTCTTATTTATTAAATAATCAGTTATAATTCTTCTGTGACATCTCCACCATAATAGCTCAGCGCACATTATAGCTATAGTTAAATCTTTATTTAAATTCAAAAGCTCTTTTAGACCTTCTTGGAAATCAGGATTAGCAAAAGCATAATTAGCATAATTTTTAAAACTATTATTTTTCCAATAAGAATTAATATTTGTATCATGTTTTTAGTTATTTTTTTATAACCACCTAATTTACCGATATGAATATAATTAATATTAACTTTTTTCAAACTTTTTATTAAGTTTTCCTTATTAAATTGAGGAAATTTATTTGATCCTGAGATAGATCTAACATCTGCTACTAAATTAATATTATTTATTGTAAGTAAATCTATAAACTTGTCTATACTTAAGTTAGAATGACCAATAGTATAATATCTTTTTTTTCTTTTCTCATAATTATATTATTTGCGTTTTTTAAAATTTTAATCTGAATAATATAATTATTAATACCATAATAAATATAGGAGGCACAATATGTTGAAGCGTGTTTATCATCCTTATGGACCAATTTATGATGCAAATTCTAAAATTCTTTTTGTTGGGACTATAGCAAGCGTAAAATCAAGGGAGCACGGTTATCCTTATTCAAGTCCTTATAATAGATTTTGGAGAGTATTAGAGGTCATTTTTAATGAAAAGATAACTGATCATAAAAAGTTTTTATTAAAACATAATATTGCTTTATGGGACTCAATTCACTCATGTGATATTAAAGCTTCTAGTGATGCTAGTATTAAAAATATTAAGGTAAATCAGATATGGGAGATAACCAAAGATAGTAACATAAAAGTGGTTTTTACTAACGGCAAAAAAGCTTATGAAGTTTATCAAAAATATATTTATCCTAAAACAAATATAAGAGCAATATGCTTGCCATCATCAAGTCCAGCTCATGCTATAAAAAGATTGGAAGATTTAGTTGAGGATTATAAAATAATTTTAGATTATTTATAAAAAGTGTCAAATAATTAATTGCTGTATATTTCTTTATAAAATTTAAAAATATTATGCTATATTTAAATTAGATTTTAGAAAGGAATTTCAAATGAAGTTTTTTTTAAAAATAATTATATTTATTGTAATAATTATGTTTTTTTATTTATATCTTTTTAAAGAAGGAGGAATTTTTATCTTTAAAGACATTAAAGATGATTATAATATTATTAATAGTAAAGAAGAAGATCAAGACATAATAGCTGAGTATTTTGTTAAAGGAATGAAAACAAATGATTATATAAATTCTTTAGATAAAAAAACAAAAATATTAGAAAAAAAAGATCTTAAATATACTCAAATTAGTTATGATTTTGAAACTGTACTAAAGTATCAGCAAATAGAAGATATAATAAATCAATTAAATAGATCAGATGCTACCAAAGTCGAAATTATTGGAAAAAGTGTAGATAAAAGAAAAATATATTCTTTATCTCTTGGTTTTGGTGATAATATTATCTTAATAGATGGTTCTATTCATGCTGCTGAAATAGCAAATTCTTTATTTATTTTAAAATTCATGATTGATTTAATAAATAAATATGAAAATAATGATTCTGAGATTATTAATATATTAAATAATGTTAAAATAGTAGTAATACCTAATATAAACCCCGATGGTTATGAAGTTTGTCTCTTTGGAGCTGATTCAATAAAAAACCATAACTTATATTTATATAAACATCAAGATAATATAATATTTAAAACTTACAAAGCTAATGCTAATGGTGTTGATTTAAACAGAAACTTTCCATCTCAGCATGGAGGTTTATATTACAAAGTTAATAATCTATCAGAAGCCGTATCTGATAATCCAACTACTGGATATTTTGATTATTACCCTGGAAAAACTTTAGGAAGTGAACCAGAAGTAAAAGCTCTGATTTATTGGTTTAATAAATATTTAAATAAATCTTTTGCATATTTATCATTTCATAGTGCGGGTAGAGTAGTTTATTCTGGAAAGCCAAATTTATCTTCTTTATATAATAAAAGCAGTTTAAAGTTAGCAGAAATCATAAATCAAGTAAATGATTACAAAGCATATGACCACGAATATGAGGATGTCGGTTATGGTAATGATGGAACATCAACTGATTACGCATCTGAGTTAGTTTCAGGATTTAAATTTAGTAATAGTACTGGAAGATTATCAGCAAATAAATATATTAAAGCGCAAGTTAGAGAGTCAGAAGTTGGTATTATTACGATTGAAACTTTAGAAGAATATACATTTGATATCGATGTTATAAAATCTGAATATTATAATCAAAATTTAGAGCAAGCTATTATGAATATTATAAATCTAAAAAAATAAAACGAGGAAATCCTTGTTTTTTATATTATATAAATTAAAATACATAAGAAATGTAGTAAGCTTCCAATAGTTACAAAAATATGAAATACGCTATGAAAATATTTTATTCTATGTCCCCACATATATAAAACTGCACCAACAGTATAAGAAACGCCTCCAAAAACCAGTAAATAAATAGCGGCTTTACCAATCATTTTAGGTAATTCTGGAGCAGTAAAAATGATGCACCAACCCATACCTAAGTAACAAATCATTGAAAAGACTTTAAATTTTTTTAAATCAATAGAATTTAAAATAATTCCAATTATAGCAGTTCCCCATATAATTCCAAATAAACTCCATGCTAATGTTGGATTGTGAGGTCTTATAGAACTTAATAAAACTGGAGTATATGTGCCGGCTATTAAAATAAAAATAGTACAGTGATCTAGTATCTGAAAGACTTTTTTAGCAGTAGATAATTTAGGACTAAGCCCATGATAAATACTAGACATAGTGTATAATAAAATCATTGAAATTCCAAAAACTAATGAGCCTGCAACAGCATACCCATCACTTTTTATACTAGCAAATACTAAACATAGCACAAGCGCAGTAATTCCAATTGCACCTCCAACAATATGAGTAATCATATTCATGATTTCTTCTTTCTTGGTATAATTAGGAAGGCATCTATCTTTTAATTTTATTCTCATATTTTCTCCTTTTTTATTTCAACTTTTTTTTCAAAGTTAGTGGCTTATCTTTATCATATGCTAAATTTTCATCTAAGTCCATTAAAATATTTTCTTCAGGTAACGGATCAAAGGTAGCAAGAAGTGGTGGTTTATTTGAATCACGAATAATTTCTTTAGAATAATCTGTTAAATTTTTACTGCTAAAATTATTTTTAAAATTATTTATAATTTGGTGAGCATCTAATTCTTTTCTAATAATATTTATTAACTCTAATAAGTTTTTAACTATATGAAGATCATCAGTTAATAAATGATAATTTTTATCTGTTTTTTTAGCAATAGTTTTAATTCCTGAATCTTTTAATGCTTTTACTTTATCAATATTATCTTCTATCATTAAATTGACTCCGATTTCATGACAAATATCAACTTTATTACCCGCAATAAAAAAAATATCATCAAATAAAATATTGTTTTTTATTAATCTTTTTTTAACTCTTGCTCTAGTTTTTTTACTTTCTTTATAATTAGTAGTTGTTAAAGTATGAGATGATATAATTACTATGCTGCAACCTAGGCTTTTTAATGTTTTAGTTAATTCAATAATTTCTTTGTTTAAACTAAAATATTTATTATAAATACTAGAAACTAAATTTAAAAATTTTCTCCATATAAAGTTTTTTTCTCTATTTAACCATTTTTCTTCATTTTCACCAGAAGATCCTCTTTTAGTGATAACTCCATCATAATCAAAACCTACAACGAAAGTTTCTTTATCTTTATCTATATTAAACATCAATTTTTCTCCTTTTTGTAAGTACAAATATACCAAAAAAGTATTTACTAGTCAATTTCATCTTTATTTGTTAAAATAAAGTAGTTAAAGCTTTATAAATCTAAGGAAGTGATTATATGGAAAATAATAAAGTAAATATTAATTGGTATCCAGGTCATATGAAAAAAACAAAAAATGATATTGAGAAAATAATGCCCATTATTGATATAATATATGAATTAGTAGATGCTAGAATTCCTTTTTCATCTAAAATTGTTGATATTAATAAACTACTTAAAAATAAAATAAAAATATTAATTATGACAAAAAAAGATTTATGCGATTTAAATATTACTAATAAGTGGGTAGAGTATTATAAAGAAAAAGGTTATAATGTATTATTATTAGATTTAAACAATTCTAATGATTATAAAAAAGTTATTTCCTTAACAGAAAAATTAGTTAAAGAAATAAATGATAAAAGAAAGTTAAAAGGCTTAATGCCTAAAGAAATAAAATCATTAGTTATAGGTATTCCAAATGTTGGAAAAAGTACATTAATTAATAAAATAGTAGGTAAAAAAGTAACTAATATTGGAAATAAACCCGGAGTTACAAAAGTTAATTCTTGGCTTAAAACCAAACATAATATAGCTCTTCTTGATACGCCTGGTATCCTTTGGCCTAAATTTGATAATGCAACAGTTGCTCTTAATTTAGCAGCTATGAGCGCTATTAAAACAGAAGTTTTACCAATTTATGAAGTAGCAAGTTATATATTAAAAACATTAAATGATTATTATCCAGAAATACTATTAAATAGATATAATATTTCTAAATACAATGAAGAAGAAGCATTTGATATCATTGCTAAAAAGATAGGTGCATATTT
>JAQUDY010000115.1 GCA_028685445.1 Bacilli bacterium | reverse complement strand
CGGTTTAGTTGGTTTTTTCTTAGATTTATTAATTACTAATAAAATAATTAATAATAAAACTAAAGCTCCAATTCCAGCTATATAATATACATTTTTTTTAAAGAAATTATCTTTTACAGATATATGAAAATTATATGTATTAATTGTCCCATCCTCCGCTGTAACAACCACTTTAATTATACTCCCATCTTCTAAATTTGTGTTTCCTTCTACATCAACCTGAGCAAATTCATCCGTTGCAGTAGCTATTACTGGAATAGAAGTTGTCTTAGAATCTATGTAAATAGTATAATCTACAATTGTAGGTGAAAAGTCAACAGAATATGTTCCTAAAGAAATATTACTTAAAGTTGCATCAGATGATAAATCTTTAATAACCTCTCCTTCTTTTAACCTATTTACATTTAAAGTATATGTAGAAATATTTCCTTCTTCATCAGTTAATATAATAGTTATATTATTTTCGCCAACTATTAATTCTTCGTTGTTATTAATTTTTATTTCTGTTTTAGGATTAGCTGGAACTGCTTTTATGTTTAAGCTTTCAATCTCATATAATATGGTCAAATCATACTCGAATTTAAATTTACTAAATCCGATTTCTTGTCCCTCTATTTCAAGAGATTGTAAATAAACTGGATCTCCCATTTGAGGAATGCTTTCATCTATTTCTTTCCAGCAAGCATAAAGAGTTGCGTTAGAAGCAGCTCTGTAAGAAGATACCGAACCAGAAGTACATATTTGAGTATTTCCCCATCCAGTAAATTCATTACCAATTTTGGTTGGTTTTGTAATACTAGATAAATCAATATTGCAATTGCTTCCCGTGGTCTCACAACTTAAAGTTTGTTTTTGATTAGTTCCGTTATTATTATCTAATGTTACAGTGAATCTTTTAGATGATGAAGGTGGTGCCGGTTTATTAGTAGTAGCATTAGTTACTTTAGTCCCTACTTTTATTGTTTCTTTTGCGTTAGGCTCACTCTTCAAAGAGCTTGAGCTTTTATCTTTATATTTTATATTAGATAAAGTAATTGAAAAAGAATCACCTAATATGAAAGAATTTGGTATTCCAACTTGAAATTTTGCTACTATATCACCACCGCTTGGAGAGGTAGAGGTGAATCGTAAATCTTTATCAGAAGATTCATTGGTAAATACAGAAAGAGGATTACTCCCTAGATATGTTACCTTTGAATCGGTAATTAATTCTGCTTCAAAGTGAACTATATTAAAAGTTGATTTTATAGTGCATTTGATAGTTACATTATTTTTGTTAGGTTTTTCGCAGTTTAAATTTATCTTAGCATTCACTTTTAAAGGAAATAATAATATTATTAATAATCCAAAATATTTTAATTTATTCATTATAATACCTTCCTATTCTTAGTTAATTTTAACATATAAAATTTAAAAAAACAATTCTAAAGATAGAACTGTTCTCCTGATTTTATCAATTTTATATTAGACAAGCCAGATAATTTATTTTCTAAATTTTCTGGATAATGGATAGGAATATAATTAATTGGAAATTCTTTTATTAAATTTTCTAATTGTTCAAGTTTAAGATGATTCCCAGAATTATTAACATCTATAATACAGTGACTAGATCTTTTTAATAAATAAGTTAAACCCGGGCACATTTCTGTATCTCCAGTAAAAGATAGTGATTTATTATCTTTTTTTAATAAAAAACCATAACAGTTTTTTAAATTTCCATGATTAACTCTAACCGATGATAAAAATACGCCTTCTTCTACTTCATGGTTTTGAATATTGGCTGAATCTATAAATGTTATATTTAATTTAGATAAATACTTGTTTAATCTATTCTTAAATGCTAACTTTATTAATTTAGATAAATCTTTTTTTAATTCCTTAGGTCCTATAATAAATAAAGGTTTTGTTCTTTTTTTACTATATTCATGTAAGATGATAAATGGCAAATCAAAAAAATGGTCTCCGTGTAGATGAGTAATTATAATAATTGTTATATTATCTATATTTACATCTAAAGATTTTAATTTTTTTAAAACTCCAGGAGGTGAATCAACTAATATGTTATTATTTATTAAAAAAGAAGCGTTAAAGTTTTTATTAGTTATATTTCCATCTCCAATTATTTGAACATTCATCTTAATCACCTATCTTATTATATCATAAGGTCTAAATTTTAAAATAAAAAAACTAGGTTTTCCCTAGTTAATTAGATTACAGTTACATTTACTGCTTTTTCTTTGTTACTTTTTTCATCTTGTTCGATATCATAAGTAACTTTTTGACCATCATTAAGTTCTTTAACACCGTCATTTAATCCAGTTATATGGACAAAAATTTCATCATTAGTTTCATCATTTTTGATAAAACCAAAACCTTTTACACTGTTAAAAAATTTTACTGTTCCTTGATTCATGTTCTTCCTCCTTTACAATTATACCCCTTAATACAATAAATAATTACGCAATTTGGAAGTACTTATCAAGTATAGCACCTTTTTTTACTTTTTTCCACCTAATTTTTAGAAAAACTAGCATTTTAATAGAATTTAATGCAAAAAAGCATAATAGTAATTATTTTTAATATAATTACTTGAGGAGACGTTTATGGAAGAAAACCCAAATTTAGATGTTTATCATAGTGATATGCCTTATCCTGAGATTAAAGTTACAGAAAAAAATCCTGAATATGCAAATTTACTTTTAGATGATTATGTAGGATTTGTCAGTGAAATGACAGCGGTTAATCAATATTATTATCATTATATTGAAATTAAAAAAATTGATGAAGAAATAGCTGATATGCTATTTAATATTAGTATTGTAGAGATGCAGCACCTTAATGTGTTAGCTAAATTAATTTCACTCTTAGGAGAAAAACCAATATATAAATCAGGCGATAATTATTGGAATGGTGATTTTGTTTATTATGGTGATAATATATTATCTCAATTAGAAGCTGATCTACAAGCAGAATATGATGCAATAGAAAACTACGAAAAGAATATTGATTTAATAGACGACCCTTATATTAAAAACATTCTTAGAAGAATTGTATTAGACGAAGAAATACATGTCCAATTAT
>JAQUDY010000114.1 GCA_028685445.1 Bacilli bacterium | reverse complement strand
AAACAATCTATAACTTTACCATTTTTTGTAAATAAAGTTAATGGCGTTGAATATCCTTCTGATAAAGGTTGATTTTCTCCAGAGTCAGTACATGCTCCAGGAATAATTAATCCTGAATTTCTAACTTTACTTAACTCAGATGAATCATAATTATCAGAATCAAAATCATAGATGTCTAATTTATATTCAGCTGCTATATCATTATATATAGGCTTGTATAAATTACACCAACCACAAGTTTCACGACCAAATACAAACATATTTACTTTTTTACTGTCAACAATTTTTTTAAATTCTTTATAATTTGCTGGCACTTTATAAGCAATTTCTTCTTCTGGTATTACATTGTTGTAGTACTTGTTAATCAATTTTTCTAAAGTCTCATTAGTAATATCATTTTCTTCAACATGAACTACTTTTGAATCTTTCATAAAAACATAACCTTTATTAAACTCTTTTGTTAGATGATTATTTAAAAGTTCGTCTTTTTCTGATTGTGATAATTTACTAGTTGATAAAGTTTTAACTCTTATATCAAAGTTGTTACGAGCATTAAGTAATGTTTCTTTAGTATCAGAATAACTTTCATTAATTTCATCTGTAACATATAACAAAGTAAAGTCAAAATCTTCAAGAAGCGTTAAATAATCATTATAATTTATAATTTCTATGTCTTTTGATTTATAATAGTTAGAGATAATAGGTATCATTAATATAAATAATACTATTAATCCTATTACCCATCCTTTTAGTTTACTTATCATTTGTCTTACCTCCTTAATAGTATTTTAACTTTTATTAAAGAAATAATCAATTGATTTAATGCTATTTTAAGATTTTTTTAAAATAATATCTTTTTAACTTACACTATTTAGTAAAAAAAAAGAATTAAATAAGTAATTCTGGTAATTATATTATCTTTTCATAATAATTGGTGGAGCCGAGCAGATTTGAACTGCTGTCCAAAACACAAAAACATTGCCATCTACAAATTTAGATAGATTGTTATTTTACTATTATCTTGAAATCTATCGAAAAAATAATAGCTGAGCTTTTCTTAGTTCAATTATAAACAAAAGCAATTTATAATTATATCTCATTATTATTAACCATTATATTACTTTATGAGAATAGTTATATAACAGCGCTCTTACGCAAATTAAGCGTATGATAGAGCAGGGTTAAAATTTACTTTATCAGTTATTTTAATTTTTTTACTGTTTAGGTCCAGCCGCCATTTGCAAACAATATCTTTATTATTCTGTCGAAACCAAAACGGCCCCGTAAAAAGATTCTAACATATTTTCTTAATAATAACAATTATTCAGTAATTCTAATTATCATTTCTCCATCTTTTGAATACATAAATTTTTCTCTAGCGAATTTAGCAACATAATCAGGATCTAAAAGTTTAGTCGCTTCACTACTCAGTTTTTCTTCATTAGCTAGAAGTTCTTGATATTTACCTTCTAATTCTTCTTTTATTTTATAGTTCGTTAAAATTTGTGACCAATAATCAATAGTAAAAACAGATAAATACGAGATCATTATTAAAATAATTAGAGAATAAAACAATAAACGGCGTTTGTCTTTTTTTGATTTCACTATTAGCCACACTCCTATATATTATAGTATATCACCAATATTTTTTTTGTTTCTTCATATTAAAGATTTTTTATTAATTTTACACATTTTTGTCATTTTAAAAGATGTGATAAATCCAATTGTTAATAATATTTTTAAATATAAATGTATTTCTCCTTTATTTAATAAATAATACAAAAAAATATATGTAAGTGAAATTAGTATAAAATAAACAAATGTTAAAGAAAAGAATAACATCTTTTTTTTATCCAATATCATTTTTAAAAATTTAAATATTATCCCTGTTATTAATCCATAAAAGAAAGATATTAGGAGCAAAACTAATTGATTCATTTAAATAATTTGCTTATTAGAGAGTTCTCTTTATTTATTATGTCTGTGTAGGAGAAACTATCAATTTTTCCTTTTATAGATACATTTCCATCAATAGTATCTAATTTTATCATTTCCAAAGTACTACCTTTTATTATTATTGTTCCCATTGCTGATTCTAAATAAAATTCTTTGTCATCAAAGCTAATTATTTTTTTTATACCACTAATTATTATGTTTTTTCTATCATTTATTTTAACAACATGACTAAATGCGGGTACTTCTATCATTTTATCCATATTTCCTCCTGATTAACAATATTCATAATGTAAAAATTTATGCATTAAAAAACTCGCTAAATAGCGAATTATTCAGTTTTTTTAAATTCTTCTATAATTGCATCTTCAAATTGTTTTCGAATATCTGGGTTTATCGGATGAGCAATATCTCTATAGCCACCTGTTGCTGTTTTTCGGCTTGGCATAGCAATAAATAATCCATTATCACCTTCGATTATTCTAATATCGTGTACTGCGAACGCATCATCTAATAGTACTGAAGCGATGCCTTTCATACGTGAACCTTCTTTTTCAACTTTACGGACACTTACAGATGTGATTTCCATAACATACACTCCTTCTAAGTTTTCACTTACATTAATTTTAATGCATTATTAGAAAAAATGCAACTTATTTTACAAAAATGTTATTTGTATATCTTTTGCCAAGATATCAGAGTATGTGTAACTCTTTTTTTCAACACCATTACTTACTATAAAAACATGAGAATATATTTCTATTATATCTCCGTAAAAAATTTCATTTCTATTTCTATTCTCTTTTGCAATAATTTTTACTTCTTTATTTAAATGGTTATATATATCATTTTTTATTGTTTCAATCATCTTGGGTACCCCACATACATTAACCCCGTTCCTTTAATACCGCCCATTCCGTCTGAACCATATTTTGTTTTTGCTAATGTGCTAATTAAATCAACTGGTGTGTTCTTTTCTGTAAGTGCAACAGTAGATGCAATAATCGCTGGATCAAGAGCATGAATATTTACTCTTTTAGGACTTGATGCATAATTAGCGCCACATTTAATTAACTCCTCATAATCACTTTGACAAGCTCCAGCAATAATAACTAACTTATCATGACTTTTTTCA
>JAQUDY010000113.1 GCA_028685445.1 Bacilli bacterium | reverse complement strand
ACTGACCATCAACAAGTGTGATGATAGCCTTTTTATATGTTTTGGTTTGGCCAGTGTACTTTCCAACTCTTTTATCCTTTGGTTTAGTAATAAGAGTGTTTACACTTTTAACTTTTACTCCGAAAGCTTCTTCAATAGCTATTTTTATTTGAGTTTTATTTGCTTTCTTATCAACTTTAAATACATATGTATTATTTTCTTTTAAAATCATTGATTTTTCGGTAATAACCGGTGCATAAATAATATCAGTTTTCATTAACTATAAACCTCCTCTATGTACTTTACTACCGCTTCTTCAAAAACCACTGTATCAGCATGAGTTAAATCTAAAACGTTTAAGTCATGTTTGTAAATCACTGCAGTGTTACTTAAGTTTCTAGTAGCCATATATAAATTTTCTGCATCTCCACTAGTCACAAATAAAATTTTTCCATCTAATTTAAGATTTTCCATAATTTTTTTAGCATCTTTTGTCTTAAGAGTTTCTAATTCTAAAGAATCTATAACAATTAATGATTTATTTTTAACTATATGAGATAAAGAACTTTTTAAAGCTAAAGCTTTTTCTTTTTTATTCATTTTAAAAGTATAGCTTCTAGGTGTTGGTGCAAAAACCACTCCACCACCAACAAATTGTGGCGATCTGATAGATCCTTGACGAGCATTACCGGTTCCTTTTTGACGATAAGGTTTTCTTCCACCTCCAGCCACTTCAGAACGAGTTTTTGCTTTTTGTGTTCCTTGTCTTAAAGAATCCATTTGTAGTTTAATAGCTTTCTTTAAAACAATATCATTTGGCGTTATTCCAAAGATATCTTTATTTAATTTTAAATCTTTTATTTTTTCACCTTTAAGGTTAATAATATTGATATTCATATCTCTGGCACCTACTTGCTTTCTTCTTTTTCTTCTGTTGCAACTTTTTCTTCAGTAACTTTTTCTGTTTCCACAGTTTTTCCTGTTTCTTCAGTAACTTTTTCTACTTCTACAACTTCTTCTGTTTTTTCAGTAACTTTTTCTACTTCTACAGCTTCTTCTGTATTGTTAACATCTTCTACAATATCAGCTTGCTCTATTTCATAAGAAATTAATTCGAACATTTCTTTCTTATTATTTTTAACTGCTTCTTTAATTAATACTAAAGAATTTTTTGGTCCGGGAATATTACCGCTTACTAATATATAGTTAAGTTCGATATCAACCTCAACAATTGTTAAGTTTTGAATTGTTTTAGTTTCAAATCCCATATGACCAGGTAAATTTTTACCTTTTAAAACTCTCATCGGTCTCATTGGTCCCATCGAACCCGGTCTTCTATGATGTCTTCCACCATGAGTTTCTGGTCCTCTAGATTGATTATGGCGTTTGATAACTCCCGCAAATCCTTTTCCTTTTGAAGTTCCTTGAACATCTACTTTCTCTCCAACTTCAAATACGTCTGCTTTTATTGTGCTTCCTAGTTCATAATTTTCTGGATTAGATACTTTAATTTCTTTTAAGAAGCGCTTAGGAGAGACATTGGCGCGTTTAGCGTGTCCTAATTCTGCTTTAGTTGTTCTTTTTTCTTTTTTTGAATCAAATCCTAATTGTATAGCATTATATCCATCAATATTTATGGTTTTAATTTGCATAATAACATTAGGTTCTACAGAAACAACTGTAACAGGAATAACTTTTCCTTCTTTCGTAAACTTTTCGGTCATGCCGATTTTACGACCTAAGATTCCTTTCATCTTAATTTCCTCCTTATAGTTTTTTTATTTAGTTTTAATTTCGATGTCTACACCACTCGGAATATCCAAATGAGTTAAAGCATCCATTGTTTCCTTACTAGGATTTTTAATATCAATAAGTCTTTTATGAGTGCGCATTTCAAATTGTTCACGAGCATCTTTATACTTGTGTACCGCTCTTAATACAGTGTATTTTTGTATTTCTGTAGGAAGTGGAACAGGACCTGAAATTTCTCCACCTGTTCTTTTTACAGTATCAACAATTTTTACCGCTGCTACATCTAAAACTCTATGATCATAAGCTTTTAGTTTGATTCTTACTTTTGACATTTTCATGTTCTCCTTTCGTTTACATCTAGTATAAACATAGCTCCGTAACGAATTTACCTGTTTTTTATAAGGGAAGTTTTCACAACTTCGCCTAGAGTATCAGCAACCTCGCACATCTAAGCCAGTCAAACCAAGAATAATTATACCAACATAATATATGATTTGCAATAGGTTTTAGGTATGTTTAATTAAAAAAGACGATTAAATCGCCTTTTTATAATTTCTTATTACTAAAACTTATTAAGCTAGAATCATATCCTAGGATTTTTTGATATGTTTTTATTTTTGAATTGATTAACTCTAACTCTTTATTTATCTCTTCATACATTTCATCATCTAAACTTAATAATTCTTGTTGTTCTAAATAAAGTTGATAATCAGAGATTGCCCAAACAAGCTTTTCTTCAATTATTAAGTTAATTAGTTCTACATTTAAATGACTTTTTCCAGTTTCTTTTTTTATTAGATTTATTTCTAAAAATAAACTTTTTATATATTGGCATGTAGTGTTATTAAAAAATTCTAATTCATTTATTTTTTCTATTGATAAAACTTCTAACTTCTCTATTTCTTTTATTAGTTCCTTTGATATTCCTTTTTCCATAAACCTCACTCGGCTTTATTATATAACACAACATACGTAATTAATAGTCAATATATTAATTTACTAATTAATACTATACATGTTATAATTATATTGAGGTGCAAAATGAAGTTAAATGTTATAATTCCTGTTTATAATGAAGAAGGAAATGTTAAAACTCTACATGAAAAGTTAACTAAAACATTAATTGAGGTTGACTATGAGTTAATTTTTATTAATGA
The DNA here is from genome assembly GCA_028685445.1 of Bacilli bacterium. Lineage (GTDB taxonomy): Bacteria > Bacillota_I > Bacilli_A > RF39 > UBA660 > DUUS01. The sequence continues at coordinate 215 of JAQUDY010000113.1, read as the reverse complement.
TGGCTCTAAAGATAAAACATATTTAAAACTAAAAGAAATATATAATGACAACCCTAAGCGCGTGAAAGTAATTAATTTCAGTAGAAACTTTGGAAAAGATGCTGCGATGTATGCTGGATTGTTACACTCTAAAGCTAAATATACTGTAATTATAGATGGTGATTGTCAGCAAAACCCAAAGTACTTATTAAAAATGATGCAACACTTAGATAACA
>JAQUDY010000112.1 GCA_028685445.1 Bacilli bacterium | reverse complement strand
AGTTATCTTTTTCACTATCTATTGGTTTTAATAATTCTCTTATATCTATATTTAATACTTGAGCAAATTTCCATATGGTTCCTAGACTGAATGTTTGATGATATTTATCACTCTCTATGTTCATAATAAATCCATCACTGTAATTACATAGTTCTGCAAATTGACTTTGAGTTAATCCTTTCAATTTTCTTTGAATTTTAAGGTTTTTTGCTACAAGATAATAAATATAATTTTCATCATTTTTATTAATCACATAGCATCATCACCTTTCTAATAATATTTTCTCACTTGTTCAGTGAGATTTATGTTATAATAAACATAGAAAGGAGTAGGATATGGCATTAATCAAATGTAAAGAGTGTGGTAAAGAATATTCTTCAAACGCTAAAGCTTGTCCAAAATGTGGAAATCCAACCGAAGAAAAAGAAGAAACAATTGATGTAAATATTAAAAATGAACCAACTGTAAATGTTAACATAAATGAGAAACCAAAAAGAAAATGGTCGACAGGAAAATTAATAATCGCAATTATATCGATGGTATTATTTATAATAGTTGCATTTCAATCTTGTGCTGCTGGATTAGGAAATGCTCTTGCTGATAATGGATCAGACTCTGGAAGTTCTGGTTTCCTATGTGCACTATTTTTATTAATAGGTGGAATAATAACTATGGCAACTAGAAATTCAAAAGGAAATGGTGGATGCATTACAGCAATTGTATTCTATTGGTTAGGTGCACTGTTCACAATAGGTACCGGAGATACTTATCCTGATTTACCAATATGGGGAAGTATAGCATTTGCTTTTGGTCTTATAAATCTTGGAAGCCTAATTGTTGAAAAACCAAAATTTAATGAACCTAAAAAGCAAAAAAGCATTCTTATAGCAGTAATTATTATTTCAATTATTGTATTTATTATAAGCATTAGTTCTGGATCTACAGATGATAAAAAGAATAATTCAAATACTAATAACACTAATTCAAGTACAAATACAAACACTAATGATAATACCAATTCAAACAGCAATACAGAATCCAACAAGAAAAACACCTATGGCCTTAATGAAACATTTACTTTTGATGAACTTGAGATTACTCTAGGAAGTGAGTTTACTTACACAAAAGTCAATAATAAGTATTCAGATAATCATGGGAAATCTGTAATTAAAATTCCAGTAACAATTAAGAATTTAAAAGATGAAACTCATAGTTTAAATATGTTTTATTATAAAGCTTTTGGATCTAAAGGAACTCAATTAGATACACTTGGGTATTGTTTTGATAATAGTGTTGATGAAGCAGGTGAATTAAGAAGTGGTGCCTCATATACTAAGTATTTTTATTTATTGTATGATGGAGATGGAACATATGCAATTGAATTTGATAATTGGGCAAAAAAAATAACAGTTGAATTTGAAATTAAAAAATAAAGGAGAAAAAATGAAGAAGTATTTAAAAGGATTATTATTAGTTCTAGTATTATTTTTATCAGTTACTTTAATAACTGGTTGTACAGGAGAAACAGAAAAGAAAACAGTAGGATTAGGAGAAACATTTACTTTTGATGATTTAGAAATTACACTTGGAAATGATATATCTTTTACAAAAGTAAAAAATGAATTTTCAGATGATAATGGTAAGGCAGTTGTAAAAATACCAATCACTGTAAAAAATTTAAAAGATGAAACACATAGCTTAAATATGTTTTACTTTAAAGCTTTTGGTGCAAATGGAACAGAATTATCTAATGAATCTGCATATTTTGACGATAGTGTAGATTTTGCAGGGGAATTAAGAAATGGTGCCTCATATACTAAATACTTATATTTCTTATATGACGCTGATGGAAAATATGCTATTGAGTTTGATGACTGGTCAACAAAAGTAACTATAGAATTTGATGTTAAAAAGTAATAAATAGTAACCAAGGATTACACTAAAATGTAGTCCTTTTTTTATTTTATTTAAAAAATTTTTAGATACGATTTTAGATACGATTTACTGTGAAAGCCAAGGGATTTATAGGGAAGCCAAGGGAAGCAGTAAAGCATATTAGCCCGAATTTAAGGCCTTTTGGAATGTAGTAAAGGCACAATGATTAGCCCATGTGGCAGTGGTAAGAAATATAAGCAATGTTGTGGTAAATAACTCGCAAACCCCGATAAAATAAGGGAAAAAGCGAGTTTTTCTTTTTAACAAAAAATAGGCAAAAATATGGGCTGGAGCCATTTTGGAGCCACTTTAATTTTAATATTTGGCTACATAAGCAAAAATATATTATAGTTTAATGGTATAATTGTATATGAAAGTTGGTGATAAAGATGGATTATGAAATAATCGATGTGAAGCAGGAAGAAAAAGAAAAGTTATATAAATTACTACAATATGCTTTATATGATGGTTCACAATACATTGATAATGATATAAATGATGATTGTATATTTGAGTACAGATGGTTTGATAATTATTTTACTGACGCAGATCGAAATGCATATTTTGTTAAAAGTGGAAATGTCTATGTAGGAATGGTTATGTTAAATGAAAATTTAAAATTTAATAAAGATGGTAAGTGTATCGCTGAATTCTTAATAATGCCAAGTTTTAGAAGAAACCATATAGGCAAAAAAGTCGCCTATGAAATATTTGAAAAATTTAAAGGTGATTGGGAAGTTCAACCAATGGAAAATAATCCTATTGCATATTCCTTTTGGAAGAATATCATATCAGAATATACAAACGGTAATTATATAACTAAAAAAGATGGAACAGAGGATGTATTCATTTTTAATAATAAATAGAGATGTTTATTTATGCAAATAGTAGAATATGAAGACAAATATTTAGAGGATGTTAAAAACTTATTGGTGGAACTTGAAGAATACATTGTATAAATTGATAAAGATCGTTTAGATCAAGTTCATCCTGAATATAGAGAAAAAATGGCAATTCTAGATTTAAATGAAGTTAACAAAAACAATGGAAAATGTTATTTGGCAGTAGAAAATAATAAATCTATTGGCTTAATCATGGGATGCATATTTCCTTATGATGAATATGATTATCTAGACTATAAATGCCCTAAAAGAGGAGAAATTACAGAATTAA
>JAQUDY010000111.1 GCA_028685445.1 Bacilli bacterium | reverse complement strand
TTCTTTGACACAACGAAGCTCGTTAGCTTACAGAGACTTTTTTATAATACTTTCTTTACCACAATATTACTTTTTAATAATGAGTATTATAAGAGGGATAGGTTTTGATGTAAGAAAATTTAATTTTACAAAAGATTTAGAAGAATTAGAAATAAAAAGCGAAGATGATGAAGAGTTTGAATTTGTTTTAGGTACTGACACATATAAATATCAAAGAAAACTAAGACGAATTATAAGAGAATTAAAATATTATGTATTGGAAAACAAACTAGTTTTTACTGTCATAATATCAACTTTTTTATCTTTTGTGTTTATATTTTTTATTTTAAATTTCAATTTTTTAAATAAAGTATATAGAGTAGGAAGCACAGGAACTGTAGGAAATCTTAAATATAAATTGATTTCAGCTTATGAAACAAAGTATGATTACAATGGTCAAATAGTTAGTGAAAATAAGAAGTATGTAATTTTAGATATGATTATAACAAATAATGTGAATAGTCCGCAAACTCTAACAAATATTTCTATGTATTTAAAAGCAGGAAATAATTCAGTATATAATGAGCCTTCACTTAGAAACTATTTTGTTGATTTTGGAAGAACTTATATTACTGATGAAATACAAGGTAATACTACTAATAGATATTTGCTTGTATTTGAATTAGAAAATAAAACTAATTATAAGAAATATTACTTAAATATATTAAAAAGTATTGATACTAAAGATGGAATTACAAAATATAATTATTCTAAGTTTAAAATAAAACCTGAAAAAATGATTAGCGCACCAGTTTCAATTGAAAGAAAAGTTAATGAAGTAATGTATTTAGGAGAAAATATTTTTAAAAATTCGAACATTACATTTAAAAATATAGAAATAAACAGTAGTTATCAATATAAATATCAATCTTGCAATAAAAAAGATTGTAGAGATTATTATGATGTTATAGCGCCTTCTAACTCAGCTAGTAATTCACTCTTAGTATTAAATTATAAATTAGAATTATCAAAAGATATAGGTCTGAAAGAAGCAATAATAAATGATAAACATTTTTTTGATAAATTTCTTAAAATTGAATATAATTATAATAATAAAAAGATGATACGAAGTGTAAATGCAAAAATTACTTCAAATTTAGAGAATATGGTTTTTGTAGAAATCCCTAAAACAGCACTAAGCTCTGATTTATTGAATTTAATAATTAGTACACGAAACAATACATACTATATAGATTTAACAACTTAAAAAGTTGAAAAACTTATCTAAATTTGTTATAATCTTTTTAGTTTGGGGCCTTAGCCAAGTGGTAAGGCAAGGGACTGCAACTCCCTTATCACCGGTTCAAATCCGGTAGGCCCCTCCAGTTTACAAGAACTCACGAACTAATTAGTTCGTGTTTTTATATATAGATTTAAGTTATATTCGTGTGGATTTGTTTCTAGAGGTATTTCTTTTATAAATAAAAAATAAAAAAGAATTGATATTATAATATTTAATTGACATGAATATTATAAAAACGTATACTTTACTAGAAAGGTGATTAAAATGAATTTAAAAACTTGCGCAGTAATTTATAATCCAAATAGTGGTAATACCTTAAAACCACGCTATATAAAAGAATATAAAAAAATTTTATTGAAATATGGTTATGATCCTAGAATTATTAAAACAGAATATGGAGGCCACGCAAAAGAAATAGTAAGTCATTTAGAACATGTAGATTTAGTTATCTCCATGGGAGGAGATGGAACTTTTAATGAAATTATGAGCGGAAATTTAGAACGTAAAAATAGATTAATTTTAGCACATATTCCAGTTGGTACTACTAACGATGTAGGTATAATGTTCGGTTATGGTAAAGACATGAAAAAAAATCTTAGAGATTTATTAAACGGAGTAATAAAAGGTATTGATGTTTGTTTAATTAATGATCAACCATTTGTATATGTAGCAGGCTTTGGAAAATTCTTAAATGTAGCATATGAAACACCAAGAGCTTTGAAAAAAAAATATGGAAAAGTAGCTTATTTAATTGAAGGATTAAAAGATTTTTTTAGACCAACTAAATTATATAAAGTAACATATAAAGTAAACGGAATAGAAAAAACTGGTTATTACTCTTTTATGCTTATTTCTAATGCAAATCGAATAGCAGGGATTAATAATTTTTATAGAAATATAAAATTAGATGATGATAAGTTTGAAGTTCTATTTTGTAACTTTAAAAGAAGAATTGATATTTTACGAACCTTTAGTGTCTTATTAACAACAGATATAAGTAAGGTATCAGGATTTGAATTTTATAGCACTAATTATATGGAAGTAAAATTTGAAAATTATCCCAAAAAAGCTTGGTGTGTTGATGGAGAAAAGTTAGATCGAGCTGTATTAAATTATAAAATTAAAAACGAAAGAAATGTTAAAATTATGCTTCCTAAAAGAAATGTTGATAAAATTTTTACAAAATAAAAAATCTTTAAGATTTTTTTATTTTTTTACTACTTAATGCAACACATATAATAATAGAAAAAAATGTTATGATAGCTCCAGTTATTAATCCTTTTGATTGATATGATAATTTTATATGATTATCTCCTTGACTAACGTTAAAACTTAACAAAGCATTTCCTAAATTAGACGTTTCAACTTTTTTTCCATTAATAATAACTTTCCATCCATCATCATATGGAATAGAAGTATATACAGTTTTGTCTTGATCTACATGAATAAAGCCAGTTATATTATCTTCATTGAATTCCGATAATAACACTTGATTTTGCTCTATTAAGCTGGCGGCTTCAATAAATTTATTATCATCAATTTTATATGCATAAAAAGCATTTTCTTGATAATTATTATATCCAACAAAAATATTATATTCTTCTTCATCTGTGCGAGTATTAATAAGATGGTTTTCTTTTAGACTAACATAATCAAATATTTTTATTTCTTCATCTGCATATTTATAATAATCAATATTTTCTGTAAAATAATAAACAGTATCATTAACGATAATAAAATCGATACATGAATTGTTAGTATAAAAATACATATTATCATCAATATTTTTATAAGTATACTTAATTATTTTTTTACTATCTTTAAGCAATGTTTTTTCTT
>JAQUDY010000016.1 GCA_028685445.1 Bacilli bacterium | reverse complement strand
TTAAAAAGTCCAAATAACTTTAATTTTGATAAATATCGAAATAATTTCTCAAAAAATAATTTTCTAAAAATAGAACAATTAATAAAAAAATATTCAAACTATTTATAATTTGAATATTTTTATTTTGTTATATCTTCCAATAAATTTAAATTAAGCTTTTTTGCTCTTATCATTTCTATTTCTTGTTTGTATAAAGGTATTCCATTTAAATAAGGAGTCTCTAAAATTTTTGGAATGTTTTTTAATCTTGGATTATAGATAATTTTTATTAAATTATCAAATCCAATCGTGCCAAAACCAATATTCGCGTGTCTATCCTTTTTATCTCCTTTATTATTTTTACTATCATTGATATGAATACATTTTATATAATCTAAACCAATCTCTTTATCAAAATCATCTAAATATCTATCAAAGTTTGAAATATCAACACCTGAATCATTTAAATGACATGTATCTAAACAAACACCAACTTTATTTTGGTAAATGATGTTGTCGATTATTGTTTTAAGTTCTTCAATATTTTTTCCTATTTCTGTTCCTTTTCCAGCCATTGTTTCAAGTAGAATCATTACTTCTTCATCTTTAGATAATACTTTATTTAAAGCGTTAATAATATTAGCTATAGCAACAGACCTTTCATGTTTTACAGCTGATCCTGGATGAAGAACAAGATATTTTATCCCAAGTAAAGCACATCTCTCCATCTCTCGTTTTAAGAAGGTAATACTAAATTCATATTTTTCAATATTGAATTTGTTTGCTAAGTTAATAATATAAGGGGCATGACAAATTACTTTATCAAATAAAATTCCATGATTCTTCATTAGCAAAAGAGCTTCTAATGTTAAACTATCATCTATTTTTTTTCTTATTGAATTTTGTGGTGCTCCTGTATAAAACATAAATGTATTAGCATTATAAGAAATAGCTTCTTTAACTGAACCTAACAACTGAAGTGGACCAAAACTAACATGAGAGCCTATTATTAACATTTATATCACCATATTAAGTATAACAAAATTAAAATTTATTTGCAGTAATTATAAAAAAAATCAAGTAAACTTGATTAAATTATGAAGGTAAGTTAGGTAAAGATGAAGGACATGAATTACTAATAGTTGTATCAGGATCACCATAATCTGTATCTTTCAAATCAGCATATTGATAGTATTTAACACTAAAATTATTATCTGTTAAAGTGATGTAAAATGTAGGAACTAAATGAGCATCTAGAGTTACAATAACATAACCTTTATAATTACCAGTAGAAGTCATTCCTAAACCACCATCTATGGTGTAGCAATAGTCATTCGAATCATATTTTTTTATAGTTGTTTCACTTTCATTCTCTGGAAAGCCTAACATTACATCAGATTGATATTTAGATTGAGCTTGATTTAATACTTTTTCAGCATAAATTTTAAAAGTTCCTCTTTGAGCATCACTAAGAGTTCCTAATACAGAAGGAATTGCAAGTAGCATAATAATCGCTAAAACTACGATAACAGCTAGTAATTCAACTAATGTAAAACCTTTTTTATTCAATTTTAACATTATAATAACCTACTCTCTAGCATTATTATAAATGCAATGGTAGTTTTTGTCAACTAATAAATTTTAAAAATTAATAGTTAAAAATAATAAACTAATTTATAATTTTTAAAATTGAATTTACTGTATCAATCGTATCAATTGCCGTATTAAACTTATTACTACTCATTTCTCGATTATATTTTTTATAACCTTTTAAAAAATATTTATAATTGTTATTAGACCTATTTAAGTGTTTATACCACTCGGAATTTTCTTTTAAATAATTCGCTAATTTTTTATCTTTATATATTTTAAATTGTAACTCATAATCCATATCAATCTCCAAAAAATTTTGTTAGCGGACGCGGGGTTTTTGGTGGCATAGTTGGTACTTTACTACCTGGTTTTTTTGTAGTCAATTCTTGAATAACGTTAATGGCTTTTTGAGCATTGTTTATATATTTTTGAACATTATCTATGTTAATTCCTTTTACTAAGCTAGTAAGCTCTATAATAGGATCAGCTCGGTCAATATTACCTTCACTATATTTTTTCCAAACTGATTCATCTTCTCCATATATATCGTATATTTCATAAAAATCCTGCCAAGTATGTTCTTTGTTTTTAATATAATCTACTAACTCTGGACGATTTGTCACAAAAGTTTTAAATTTTTCTTTCTTAGTCATAAAAACCACCTATGATATTTTATTCATATTAGTGGTTTTTATGTTAAAGTTTAAAATCATCTATAAAATCATCTATTGTTAATTCTTTTGTATTTATATTATCAGATCCTTTTTGCTCTTCATCAATAACTTCTTTTAATACATACAATTCTTTTTTTAAAAAGAAGTTTATTCCTTTTTCTTTAGAAAGAAGAGAACCTGTACTAATTAAATCCATAATTGGAATCTCACTACTTTTGATAAATTTAATATCTTCATTATTTTTGATTCCTATATTATCTTTAGCAGCAGACAAAAATGAGTTTATAATAAAATAATTAGTGGATTTCACTTTTTTGAGAATCATAGAACCACGTTTAGCTCTAGATAAAGTGTTTAATTCTTTTAGTTTAATTCTTTTACCTGTAGATTGACTTGTAAAAATATTTAAATATTCATCAGCATCTGAGTAACTAATTCCAGCTACAACTTTATCTTCTTTTAAATTAATTCCAATTACCCCTAATGCTTTAGGACTAATAACCGATACTTCATCTGATTTATATTTCAGATAATAGCCTTTTTTTGTAAGGATTACTATATTTGGTTTTGTGATTTTCACACTTATAACAGAATCTTTAGATTTTAACCTTATCGCTGTATAAAACTTTGAATATCTACTAACAATAAAATCATTTAAAAGAGTTCTTTTAATCATACCGTTTTTTGTAAATATAGTGACATCAGGATTTTCTACGAATTCATTAATTACATATGCACTAATGACTCTATCCTCTGGGTTCATAGTAACAACATTACTTATATGTTGTCCAAGATCTTTCCATCTACAAATTGGAATTTCATGAATAGGAATATATAAATATAGACCCATAGAAGTGAAAACTATTAATTTGTTTAAGGTATTTGTCTGAATATAACTTATGACATAATCACCAGGTTTTAGGGCTGTTTCATCAGCACTTGATGTATAAGATTTTTTAGATACTCGTTTAAGATATCCATCGTTAGTTAAAACTATTATTACTTCTTCTTTAGTAATTAAATCTGTTTCATCAATTTTGATTTCTTTAATTTCTTCACAAATTTCAGTTTTTCGTGGTGTGGCGTATTCTCTTTTTATTTTTTTAAGTTCACTTTTAATTACATTTTTTAATCTTTCTTCTGAACTTAAAATTAATTCTAATTCAGAAATTATCTTTAATAAAGTTGCTAATTTTTCTTCTAAGACTGTTACATCAGTATTAGTTAATCTATATAACTGTAACATTACAATTGCTGTAGCTTGTTCCTCAGTAAATTCATACGTTTTTATTAAATTAAATATTGCATCTGATTTATTTTTGCTTGATCTAATTAAAGCAATTACTTCATCTAATATGCTTATAGCTTTTACTAATCCTTCGGTAATATGCATCTCTTTTTTTGCAAAAGCAAGGTCAAACTCAGTTCTTTTTTGAATCACTTCTTTTTGATGATTTATATAAGCATCAAGTATTGGAAGCAGGCCTAAAAGTCTTGGCCTTCGATTCATTATTGTAACCATATTATAATTATAACCTGTTTGTAAATCTGTGTTTAATAATAAATAATTAATTATAAGATCTTTATCAACACCATTTTTTAAATCAATAACAATTCGGAGGTTTGAATCTTTATCTGATTCATCTCTTACTTCACTAATTCCATCTATTTTTTTATCTAGACGAATATCGTCTATCTTTTTTATAAGTAAAGATTTATTAACTTCGTAAGGTATTTCTGTAATAATAATTTGAGTTTTTCCTTTTGATTTTTTAAACTCATAACGAGCTCGTATGACAATTCTACCTTTACCTTTTGTAAAAGCGTTTCTAATTCCATCTATTCCTTGAATTACTCCACCAGTAGGAAAATCAGGACCTTTTATAATATTTAAAATAGTATCCAAGTGTGAATTTGGACTATCTATTCTTTTAATTACAGCATCTATAACCTCACCTAAGTTGTGGGGTGGAATATTTGTTGCGTACCCGGCACTGATTCCGGTGCTACCATTAACTAATAAATTAGGGAATTTAGCTGGAAAAACTGTTGGTTCAAGCAAAGTATCTGAGTAATTAGGTGACATCATAACTGTATTCTTATCTATATCTTTTAATAACTCTTCACTTATTTTTGCTAGTCTTGTCTCAGTATAACGGTATGCTGCCGCTGGATCACCATCTATAGAACCATTATTTCCATCGACTTCAACTAAAATATGGTTTTGTTTCCAGTTTTGACTCATTCTTATTAAAGCATCATAAACAGAAGTATCTCCATGAGGATGATACTTTCCTAAAACGTTTCCTACTGCATTAGCGCATTTTTTAAATTGTTTTTCGTATGTATTACGATCTTTATACATCGCATATATTATTCTTCTTTGTACTGGCTTTAATCCGTCTCTAACATCTGGAATTGCTCTATCTTGAATAATATATTTCGAATATCGAGCAAATCTTTCGCTCATGATTTCTTCTAAACTATAATCGTGAATTTTTTTAAGTACTTCATCCACTGTCTATCACCTGTTAAAATTATAACATAAACCTTAAAAAGATGAAAATATTTACTTAAAAAAAACAATATAATAAAATATTAATATCATAGAGGTGGTTTATTATGTTAAAAAAATATTTGTTTTATTTATTTAGATAGCAACTTTCAACTCCTATTTTAGCAGGAATTCTTTGGCTATTAAACAGTTATAATAATATTGTTGTAACTATCATAGCAAATTTTATAGGAGGATTAATATTCTTTTGGATTGATAGATATATTTTTAAAACAAACTTTCTATATCCTCTCTGGGAGATAAAAGATAATGTAATATGTGCTGCTTGCAAAAGCATTTGCCATGGGTATCGACTAGTTAAAACTAAAAATTATGATCGATATAATTATCAGAATCCTGAATTTAGGTGTTTTGATTGTTCACAAGAAAAAACAATTCTTTTAAAAAATAAAGGAGTTAAAATATAAAAAAAGTAAGGTTTATTTTATATAAACACTTACTTTTTTCTTGCTTTTACCTAATCTTTCATACTTAACTATTCCATCTATTAATGCAAATAAAGTATGGTCTTTACCGATTCCTACGTTTTCTCCTGGATAAATTTTTGTTCCTCTTTGACGATAGATTATAGCACCAGCTGTAGCTGTTTGTCCATCCGCTAACTTAGCACCTAACCTTCTACCAATAGAATCTCTACCATTTTGAGTAGATGATTGTCCTTTTTTTTGAGCAAAACGTTGAATATTTAATTTTATAAATAACATTTAGTTATTCCTCACTTTCAACTTTAATATTTTTAGGATAATCTTTTGCTAAATTAATTAATAAATTTTTTAGATTTTTGAATAGTTTATTGATTAACTCATCATCTTTTATAATATTAATTAATATTTTATTTCCATCATCAATATATTCAAGAGCTGTTTCATCTACTATAAACATGTCATTAGCGCTTGTAATAACTATTGATGATACACTAGCACACACAATATCTTTACCGTAATTGTCAAAGTTTGCATGGCCTGTAATCATTATAGAATTATTAGTAAAATTTACTTTAATCATAAATTAACCAACAATCTTTTTAACAATTAATTTAGTATATGGTTGTCTATGTCCTTGTTTACGACGATATTTCTTTTTAGCTTTATATTTAAAAATTATTATCTTTTTTTGTTTTCCGGTTTTAACAACTTCACAAGTTACTTTAGCACCAGTTACATATGGTGTACCAGTCTTGGTACCTACTGATAAAACTTCAGTAAAATCGATAGTTTTACCTTCTTCGACATCAATTTTTTCTACAAAGATTTCATCGCCTTCAGCTACATAATATTGTTTACCACCTGTTATAAATACAGCTTTCATTAATTTAGTTCCTCCTTTTCTTTTTTTGAAGACTCGCCTTTAAGGTGGGATTTCCACTTTAACCTTTTTAGTGCGGTTTATAAATTAATTACAAACATTAAAAGCTTACCAAATTATAAGCTTAAAGTCAATAATTAACGATTAAAATAACTTCCCAAAACTTTTGTTTCTCTTTGATTATTAATAATATTATATTTGTTTTTAAATATATTTTTGATATTAGTAATATATTTTATTTTTGGATATGTTCTAAAATTTAAATACCTATTTAATAAAAAACCATTAAATAAATATTTGTGATTAGTTATTTCATAAAAAGTTTTATATAGTAAAAAAGATATAATTAAATAGGCATTTAAACTTTTAAAAGTGATTAGAAAAATAAAAGCAATTAACATAAAAATGCTTATAACATTTAATAACTTTAAAGCCTTTTTATAACAAAAAACAGATTCTAAAAATGCAAGCAAAATTTTTGAACCATCTAAAGGAATAATTGGTAAGAGATTAAACAATAATATTAATTTATTATAATTTAAAAAAATATTATAACTGACATCATTAATATAATACATGTTTAAAATATAAAAAACAGGATATAAAGCCAGTTGAAAAATAACTCCAGATGCACTTATAACTAGTATATGTTTTGTTGAATCATTAGAACTAATATTACTGTTTATCAAGCTACCAAATGGCAATATTGTTATATCATTTATATTATATTTAAATATTTTTAAAAATAAAATATGACCAAGGTCATGAATTATTAAAATTGTACTGAATATTAAAAAATAATTAAAATATCCTGCTAATAAAACACTTAATAAAATAATATATGTAAGTGGATGTATTTTAAATAAATTCTTCAAAATCTAAAACTTGACCTTTTTTTATAAATACAACATAAAGATTATTATCTTTCGCGTTTGCAATTACTGTATTTGATTCTATATAATCATAAAGCTTGATACTAATATCAGATAAGTTTCCATACCAATAATCAATTCCATCCATTCCTTGGATTATAATCGTCTCCCCATAGTTTTCTTTTTCTCCTATAAATACAACTATCCCACTTTTAAATGGTGATACACTACTAACTCCTGATAATACAGCGCCATCATGAAATATATTAGCTTCTTTATATATCAACTCATTTTTATTAACTTTTAAATCTTCTGCCTCTGGTAATATCGCTCCAAAATACTTGTTGTATATATTGGTAAAAGAACTAAAGTTTAATGTTTTATCATAAATATTTTTTTTAAAAAACAAAAAGCATTTGTCGTTATAATTAATAAAAATAGAAATAGTTAAAAAAATAATTATACTTATTAATATTCTTATAAACAAAGATTTAATATAATTTTTAGGAATCATCAATCTCACCTATTATATTATATTTAGGTAATAAATATTTAAGACCTATTATGTATATTAATAAGTTAAAAAAAAGATTTGATAATAAAAACTTGAAAATACAGTAATCTATATTATTATAAATTCCATATATAATAACCCCAAATATAAAATAATAAAATAATAGAAGACAAAGAAAGTTTAGTAACGTTTCTTTTAAGTGACGAAAAATAATTATTCTTAGCTTATAAAATAAAATTAACATTATAGTAATAAATGGAAAGTTATTTAGAACTATATCTAAAACTAAAATAAAATATAAATGTTTTTCATTTAAGTAAATTGTATTAAACAAAATTGATGCTACAAATAAATGACTAGTGTTAATTATTAAAAAATCTAACAGTATCATATTTGCCTATTTATAACTGCTACATAATTAAGATCATTTAATGCTACTGTTTTTACTGTTAAATAATTATCTAATATATCATATTTTATTTTTATTATTTTACCGATATATGTTCCATACAAACTATAAACCAAGTCATTTATTTTTATATTATTATAATTAGATATTTCAGAGATAATTAAATTTTTATCCTGATCAGAATTTATAATTTTTCCGGTTTCAGTTCCTATTCTTACTATTAAATTGGTATTAAATATATATTCTAATTCACTACTTTTTTTTCCGATTTTCGAAATAACTCCTATTAATCCTTCTTCGTTTACAACCTCATCACCAATATTATAATTTTTCCCACTAATCAATAAGCTATTAAACCCATAGCTGGTTTTTATAATATTTGTGACCGTGTAATCCTTGTTCATATTAATATTATTTTTGAAGTCTAAAAGTTTATTATATTCTTGACTCAAATAATTATTTTCGCTTTGTAATAATTTTAATTCAATATTCTCATTTTTTTGGAATAATTGCTTTGTTACATTGGTAGTTAAATAAAGAATATTTTCTTGAAATATAATTGCTATTAATAAAACTATATATAATAAATAATTATTTTTCATTTAATATCATCTCATTAAAAAAACTATAATATTCTTTTCCATTAGTTATAATGTGATCTAAGAGTGGTATTCCAATTATTTTTCCAGTTGAAATTAAGTTATTTGTAAAAGTTTTATCGTCATTAGAAGGCGTAATATCACCGGATGGATGATTATGCATAATAATCATGGCAGAAGCTCTTTCTTTTACTGCATAATTATATATTTCACTGGGAGAAGCAATTGCAGAAGTTATAGTTCCGCGATACATTATTTGATAATTTATTAATCTTTTTTTATGATTAAGTAAAATTACTAATATTTCTTCTTGAGAGGAATGACCTATTAAGTTAGAAAAGTATTTATGTACTAGTTCCGTTGTATTAATTGTAATACCTGTATATATTTCTTTATTTGAAACTCTTTTTCCTAACTCTATAGCAGCTAGTAATGTTATTGCTTTTATCTTCCCTAAACCGTTAATTTCAATTAATTCTCCAATTGTTAAGGTATCTAGCTGATTTATATTTTTTACTTTAGATAATACGAGATTACTAAGCACTTTTACATTTTGATTCTTTGTTCCTGTTCTTAATATAATAGATATTAAATCTTCATTACTTAAATTACTAGGACCGTATCTAAGCAATCTTTCTCTTGGTTTTTCAGAGTCAGGTAATTCTTTAATTAACATTTTTACCTCCGTTATAATTAGACATAATTAACTTATTTATACTTTTTAAAACATTATCTGAACCATTAAGCATGGTTTCTTCATACTCTTCGATTGCTTGAATCAAATGAGAATCGGTTATTGTTATTATTTTGATATAATAATTAATATTTTCTTTTTTCAGATACTTTTCCATTCTTGAAATTACTTTATCTTTAGTGAGAATACTGTAAAAGACTCTATAAACGCCATCATCTTCATAAATTATTGAGTCTAAATATTTCTTTTGAAATTCTTCAGCTCCTTCTTTGTTATTAAAAACTCCTATTTGAAATGCTTTTACTGTTAAAGTCTTAGCAAAAACTTCTTCTATATTAAATTCTGGTTCTTGAAATAGAATATAACCAAAAAAGGTTCCAATTACTAACGATAGTAAATAAGGGATCATTCTTTTCATTTTTATCACCAATTTAATTATATAATTTTAATTTAGATAAAAATGTCTAATTATGGCTCTATAAATATATATTAACTATTAATTGTTATTTTCTTTTAAAATAAAAAAAGATTTTTCAATCTTTTTTAACTCATGACAATATTATAAAATATATATGCAAGCCAGAAACCTATCAATATTGTAAGAGCGGCTACAGATATAGCTAATATTGTTCTATAAATGTCTGATTTATTCATTTAAATATTTATATAATAACCTGTGTTATATATGTTACCATCATGCTCTAATAAAATTAAAGCATTACCAATTTCTTTTTTAAGAGTAACAGCATTATCTTTTGCATCGTATATATAAGCTTTGCCATACTCATCAAGTAAGACTACTTTATAATTTTCTTCATTATACATAATAGATAATTTATTACCTGATAATTCTAAAGGTATAGTATAAAGAATTGATTCATTATATTTGCTTTGATAATCTTCTTCTTTATGAGGATCACTTAATTGTGTTGCAGTATAACTTTTTGCTGTTACTTTAGATAAAGTATAATCATTATCATAGATAGGCATTTTACTTACATAATTATAAGTGTTTGATACAGTCATCTTGAAAACTTCTTCATTATCTTTTAATGTAATAATAGTTGAATAAAAGTCGCCTTCATCACTTAGTTTACAAATATTCATTTTTTCTTGAAAAGCTCTAAACTCTCTACCAAACATAATTGTCTTTTCCGAGTCTTTATTATAATAATCTCCAAAAGTAAAACTAAAATAATTGTCTCCATAATTCCACTCTTCAGTTATGATTTTATTATCTAAATTTAGTTTATAGTCTTTTGCACTAGATTTTAAACCAATTGATTTTTCACAAGACCATGTATCAGTTAAATCCCATCCATTATTTATTAATGTTAAATTTGTATTGTTTAATTTAGCATTAAAATTACCTTTTGGATATTTAAAATCAGGATTGGTTGGTTTTAATAAATACTTCGTAAACTTTGATGAATAATATTCTGGATTCGCAAATATCCATTCAATTTTTCCGTTTTTATTAATATTTATTAAAGTACTATTATAGAAAAGTCCGACTAAAATTGAGTTTGTTTTAGTATCATAATCAAGCGAATTTATATATCCAAAAATATTTTTCGAATTCTTCATATGATTTGAATCTATCTCAGATAACATTTCGTATATATCATATGTCTTTTCTACATTTCCATTTGCTAAATTTAATTCAATTATTTTTTCATCTGATGTTGCATAAAGAACATTTCCATTTGGTAATTCTACAAAATTATGAAAATAAGGTTTAGATAATTCATATGAATTATAAACTTTTCCTAATAGATCAACTTCTAAAAATCCTAAAGATTGATCTTCCATTGCTTCAGAACTTGATAATAAAAAATGTCCATTAGATAATTTTGTTAATTGTTTGTAGATTTGGTTAGTTAAATACCATCTGATTTCACCTTTTTGGTCAAACGCTGCGGCTGTATTACCAATTGGAGTTGATATAAAATAAAAATCCTCATCAGTATCTTCTAATTTATTATTTAGTATTTCCACATCTGGAAAATAAATTATCGCTGATGCATCATTTTGCTCTACAGGAATATTTATAGTATTTGATGTGTTATCACTTGCTTCTAAAATAATTTCATTAACGTAATCTAAATATAATCCATAAATAGGAATATAATGTGATGTCGCTTCTTTTGTATTATATGCTAAATCTTTACCTCCATCTTTTCCTTTAATAGTTACTTTAATAGTTACTTTTTCTGAGGTTTTAAAACCTACTATTGCTGTTAAAGGAGAAATATTATATGGATTATGAATTATTAATGGGTCAGATAAAGTGTACTCACCTTTATCAATCTTCTCAAAAAATTCTTCATCTACATTATCTTGGTCAGCAATTAAATTTACTTTATTAGTTAATAAGTTAAACTCTTCAAAGTTATATAATTTTTCTTTTTTTAGAATATCATTTCCTTTAGTAATATAAAAGATCACTCCTGCGATAACTAAAAGAACTAAAATAATTAATGATATTACACTCTTTTTATTCATTTTCATCACCTATCCTACCCTATATGGATTAGAAGCTGTTCCAGTACCGCCAGTTATTTTAGTTCCTGATTTTAATACTACAACTGGTTTAACTCCTAGTTTTGTTCCTTGGTTTGAAGTAATAGTTCTACCACTTGTTGATACTTTTAATGTAAATGAACCAGCTGCTTGTAATATATTACCACTAGAATTTACATATAAAGATTCATTATATCTAGGCGCTACATAACGGTTATAGCTTCCTGCTGCTAAATTATACGTTGATGAGTATTGCACGTTAGTTCTATAAAATGTTCCTAGACCCCAGTTACTATTTGTTTTTAAATAACTAGCTCCACAAGTAAATGTTGAACAATTAGATATCTTATTATATTCAGCATATGATAATAATCCGACTTTTTGAGTTATACTAGCTGATGATGAACTTCCGTAGCCAGAAATATCAAATGTTGTATTATTAAGATAAGTACTATGGTTAGTTAAACTATTTAAAAATGTACTAGTTAAATAAGTATTTAATCCGTTAGGATTTTGCGTTAATAAATAACTAGATGTTCTCCCACTTAATGATTGGCTTGAATTACAGCAAGCTGTAGGTCTACAATTATAACTATCTACTAAATCTGTAAAAGCGTACGTTACTCCAGTTACATCATTTAAAATAATTGAAATATTGTTACTAGAATCTTTTTTAAAAATTCTCCACAACTTTCCAGAGTAACTTAGATAATTGCCCGTTTGATTTCCAATATACCAACAAGAATTATCAGATTGGTTTTTACAATTCGCATCACCACTTATTATACTTGAAACATTGTCCATGACTTCATAACTAGTTGTAGTAGTTGGTTTAGTATTGTCACTATTTTCCTTATTATAAGTAATTGTTGGATTAAATTTTCCTGCTACATTAGTAGCCGTAGTACTAATTGTATAGTCTCCAGCATTTAAAGTTTTAGTTTCTCCTATTCGATTTGTTGCTTTTACAACAAAAGAAACTGAATTATTTATTATAACTTTTGCTGGTGTTACTGTCGCAGTCAAACTTACTATATCATCCATATCTGGTGATACTACTAAACCTCTCGTTAATTCTTTACTAACGCCTGTATCAGGCAGTTTATACGTATAAACAATTTTATAAGTACCAGGTTCAGATAAATCACTATCACATTCTACATTCATTATAACATCTGAAATACTTATACTTTTATTTACTGTTCCGTCTGCATTTATTAACCTTAAAGCAGGTGTTCCCCATTCTTCTGTATAAGAAGACACTTGATTACACACAAATGGTGTATTAAACTCAATAATCTTATTTTGAGCTTCCAAGTATGATTCTGTTGTTGTATCGGCACGATATGTTAATTTTAAGACTCCATGCGCATCTAAAGTGGCTTTA